>CAYSAR010000177.1:0-5120 GCA_964428985.1 uncultured Gemmatimonadaceae bacterium
GGGGCCGAGCGGTTCGCGCCCGGCGGCGTCCTTAGTCTCGGCGCGGTCGTAGACCACGCCGGCGCTCATGAGCGTGCGGCTGCCCATGAGCCACTGCGTCTCGGCGCCGGCGCTCAGCAAGGCCTGGCGGTATCGCGACGTCGGGTCGGCGTCGAGCGTCTCGTCGTAGCGCACGGTGTTCGACGTGACCGCCACACGGAGCTCTCGCCCGGCGGCGAAGCGGTGGGTCGCGCCGAGCCGCACGCTGCCGACGCGCTCATCGCCGCGCTCCGTGCCGTCGAGCGTCGTGAAGGTCGCGTCGGTGAACGACTCGATTGACACCTTGCCCTGGAGCACGCCGCCGCTCGCCTCGAACTGCGTGGAGCCCAGGCCGCTCTCGACGTTCGGCGACGAGAGCCGGAGCTGCGCGAGGCGACGGGACTGGCCGGGGTAGCGCCAGAGACGCGGACCGTCGGCGTGAAGCTCCGGCGCCACGCCGCGCGTCGCGTCGTAACCCGACACGAGCGCGCTGACGCCCGCGCCGTTGTTCGCGCGATAGGCGACCGAGCCGAACGCGTCCGTAGACCGCGAATCGGTGTTGATGCGCAGGTCCTCGCGCGCCCCGCCGATGTCGGTCACGCCCTTCGGACGGACGAGTCCCTCGACGTCGCGCATGCCACCGCCGACACGCCAGTCGAGCCGACCGCTCGCGACCTGGCGTCCGCTCGCAAGCGAACCGGAGAGCAGTTGGGCGCCGGTCTCATCGGTGCCGACTGACAGACGCGGCTCGGCTCGCCGCATCGACGGTGACTGCAACTCGAGGTCGAGCAGTCCGCCGAGCGCGTTCGGTCCGCCGAGCACGCTCGCGGTCGAGCGGATGAACGTCAGTCGCGAGATGCCGCTCGTCGGGACGAGCGAGGGGTCGACGCGACCGTCCCACCCCGGCGAGAGGGGGAGCCCATCGAGCATGACGCTGACCTGGCGGCTCTCCGAGCCACGCACCGAGAGCTCGGCCTCACCGCGGGAGTTCGTGCGCACGAGGACGAGCGGCATGGCGCGCAGCACGTCGGCGAGCGACGCCGAGACCGGCGCGCGCAGCGAGTCGGTGCGGACGACGAGCGCCGAGGCGCCCGCGCGGACCGTCCCGCCGCGTTGGCCGCGGACGACCTGTGGCTCGATGCGCTGAGCCGACGTGTCACGCGGGGCGGACGGGGCGGCCTGTGCCGCGAGGCCGACAGCCGGGGCGGCGAGCAGGACCGCGAGAAGCCGACGAAGCATCAAGGAAGGACAGGAGACGAAAGGGGGGCCGACCCAGGCACCGGCCGCTCCCAGATTTACGGCCGAGCCGCCCCTCTCGTTCAGGACCGCTACTGGCGGCTCGCCGTGATCGTCATCGGCACCGACGTGAGCGCGCGCGAGATGATACACCCGTCCTTCGTCTCGTTCGCGATGCGTTGGAAGTCGGCATCGCTGATGCCGTCCACGCTGACCTTCGACACGAGGTCGATGCCGGTGATCGACATGCCGTCGCCGACCTTGTCGAGCTTCACCGAGGCCGTCGTCTCGACCGAGCGCGGCTGGTGGCCGGCCTTCGCGAGCCCGAGCGAGAACGCCATCGAGAAGCATCCCGCATGCGCGGCGCCGAGCAGCTCCTCGGGGTTCGTCCCCTTCGCGTCCTCGAAGCGCGTGCCGAACGAGTAGGCGCCTTCGAACGCGCCGCTCCCGAGCTTGACGTTGCCCTTGCCGGCCTTGAGGTCGCCGTCCCAGCGCGCGTTCGCCTTTCGCGTGATCATCGTCATTCCCTCCGGAAGAGATCGGTCATCGAAAGGTAACCCGCGGTCGCGACGAGCATGGAGGAAATCGCGACGGTCCGGTGCGTCCGCTTGCCGCTCAGGGTGTTCTTCGCGTCGTCGGCGAGGAACCCCGTCGCGGTGAAGCCGGCGCCGGCGGTCAGCATCATGATGCCGTGCACGACGGTGCGCACGGGCCGGTCGGGGTCCTTCCGCCCCTCCCAGAGATTCATGACGCCGGTGACTCCATTGACGGCGAAGAGCGACGCGATCGCGACGGCGCCGATCGGATGGCCCTCGCGCGCCCACGCCGGCGCGCCCTGTCCCTTGTCGTAGAGTTGGAGGCCGGCGGCGAACTGGAACGCGAAGAGCGGGAGGATCGCGTAGCTCGCGGTGCGGTGGATCGCGAGCCGCTTGTAGTACGCCTCGCTGTAGCGGAACGGCGCCTGTTGGACGTCCGTGACGTCGCCCACCGCGATTGGCGGCAGCGCGGGCGTGCCGACGTCGAAGCGAGACGGGACCACCGGCCCGACCGCGTCGACCGGATCGGCGACGACCGATGTGCTCGGCGCCGATGGGTGTGCGGCGACGAACAGCGAGACGGCGAGCGCGAGGACGTGCGACATCGAGGAGCCTCCGGAAGGTCAGGCGTGGTCGCGGCGACTGATCCAGCGCCTACATTACCCTCGCGCGTAGATCCTGCGCACCCCAGCGCTCCCGAGCCGAGGCCCTCGATGTCGATCCCCACCCTGCGGCGCGTGCCGCATCCCATGTCCACGTTCGCCGTGCACACGCTCGCGACGGCCCTCACGATCGGCGCGGTCGCGTCGCCGGCGCTCGCGCAGGGCGACACCGAGACGCTCCTCCAGCGTGCCCGCGCGATCCACGAGCGCGTCATGACGCTCGACACGCACGTCGACATCAACCCGAGCGCGTTCCGACCCGACGGTCCGAACTACGTCACCGGCATCGCGCGCAACCAGGTCGACCTGCCGAAGATGGAGGCGGGCGGGCTCGACGCGGCGTTCCTGATCGTCTACGTCGGCCAGTCGCCGCAACTCGATTCGGCCGGCTTCGCGCGCGCCTACGCGCAGGCGATGGAGAAGTTCGCCGCGATCCACCGGCTCACCGATTCCCTCGCGCCAACGCGCGTCGGCCTCGCGCGCACGCCCGAGGATGCGCGGCGCATCCACGCGAGCGGCCGCAAGGTCGTCTTCATCGGCATCGAGAACGGCTTCCCCGTCGGGAGCGACCTGACGCGCGTGCGGCAGTTCGCCGAGCTCGGCGGCCGCTACCTCTCGCTCGCGCACAACGGCCACTCGCAGCTCTCCGACAGCAACACCGGCGAGCGCGACGGCGTCTGGATGCACAACGGCCTCTCGCCGCTCGGGCGCGAGGCGGTGAAGGAGCTCAACAAGTGGGGCGTGATGATCGACATCTCGCATCCGAGCAAGGCGAGCATGATGCAGACGCTCGAGATCACGCAGGCGCCGATCATCGCGTCGCACTCGGGCGTGCGGGCCATCTGCGACCACTCGCGCAACCTCGACGACGAGCAACTGCGCGCCCTCAAGCAGAACGGCGGCGTCGTGCAGCTCGTCGCGTTCAACAGCTACGTGAAGTGCAACCCGGCCGTCGACACGGTGCGGAACCGGCAGCGCCAGGAAGCGATCGCGGCGCTGCGCCGCGAGTTCGGCATCACCGCCCAGGGCGGCGCCGCCGTGCGGGCGGCGATCGAGGCGCTCCCCGAGGCACGGCGCAACGAATACCTCGCGCGGCAGGAGGACATCACGGCGCGTCGCTACCCGTCAGACCCGATGGCGACGGTCAAGGATTTCGTCGACCACATCGACTACGTCGTGAAGCTGATCGGGATCGATCACGCCGGCATCAGCTCCGACTTCGACGGCGGGGGAGGAGTCGACGGGTGGCGCAACGCGTCGGAGACGTTCAACGTGACGCTCGAGCTCGTGCGACGGGGGTATACGGAGGAGCAGATCGCGAAGATCTGGTCGGGGAATCTGTTGCGGGTGCTTGGCGAGGTGCAGGCGGTCTCGGCACGGATACGGGGTGGGAGATAAGGGAAACGGCTCCCGCGGTCCGTGGTGCGGGGGGCGATGCCTGATGCCGGGCGAGTGGGGGATGCCTGGTGAGTGAAACGGATGATGGATGCTTGGGGTGGGGGTGACATGCTTCGGCATGACCGCTCCCACCCCTTCGTCGTACTCGGATCCGCTCGAGCGCGTCCAAGCCTATCAGCTGGCACGCGAGGCGGGGCGATTGGCTCGGGCGGATTGTGAGCGGCTCCGCGATGATCCGCTGTTACTAGATGCTGCCCGTCAGCTGTTCAGGGCGAGTGGTTCGATTGCGGCAAACATCGCGGAAGGCTACGTGCGCAGCACGGTCGCCGACCGCCGGCGCTTCCTCGAGTACGCCCTCGGCTCAGCCCGCGAGGCGTGCGTCTGGTACGAGCACATCAATCCGCAAGACGTCGCAGAGCGGGTCGCCCGCCTCACGTCAATCCGACGCCTGCTGCTCACGATGATCCGAACGAGCCGCGAGGGAGTGGCGCGCGAGTCGAAGTTCAGGAAGTGAGCCTCCCAATCCAAGCACCACTCATCGGTTTCACTCATCGAGCATCCCCCGCGCAGCAGGCATCCAGCACCACCCCCCGCACCACGGACCGCCCGAAGCAGTTCACTCAGACTCGTCAGGTTACGGGGTACGCAGTGCCCCCTCAACCGCCGTAAGCAGCCCCGCCGCCGTGAACGGCTTCTCGATCAGACTCCTCTGCCTCCCCAACGCCCCCTTCGCCCGCACTTCCGCATCCGAGTACCCTGACATCAACAGCACCGGCAACGCCGGCCACCGCTCGTCGATGCGGGCCGCGAGTTCGATGCCGCTGAGCCCCGGCATCATCACGTCGGTCAGCACGAGGTCGATCCCGCCGGCGTGATTGCCGAGCTTCACGAGCGCCGAGTTCGCGTCCTGCGCCTCGAGGATCCGATATCCGCTCCGCTCGAGGAGGCGACGCGTCACTTCGCGCGTCGCGGCGTCATCCTCGACGACGAGCACCGTCGCGAGCGGGGCGCGGCCGTTGCCGCGGCCCGGCACCGCGTACATCGACGGCGGCGTCGGCGTCGCGGCGATCGCCGCCGCGCTTCCCTCGGCGGGCGGCAGGTAGAGCGTGAACGTCGTCCCCTTCCCCGGCTCGCTCTCGACACCGAGGCGTCCTCCGCTCTGCGTGACGATGCCGTGCGCGGTCGCGAGACCGAGTCCCGTTCCCTTGCCGACCTCCTTCGTCGTGAAGAAGGGTTCGAAGATCCGGGTGAGCGTCGTCGCGTCCATGCC
>CAYSAR010000178.1:0-5099 GCA_964428985.1 uncultured Gemmatimonadaceae bacterium
TGATGCCGGAGACGGCGTTCGCGCCGGACATGAGCGGCGTGTGCAGCGTCGGCGGGACGCGGCCGATGAGCGACGCCCCGAGGTAGGTGGCGAGCACGAACACGACGATGCCGCCGATGATCGCTTCGTTCACGACCCTTTCCTCCCGGTGACGATCATCGCGCCGGTGATCTCGTCGGCGCGGTCGACGGTGAGCGTGCCTTCCTTGCCGAGTAGGTGCTGCACGAACGTGAGCACGTTGCGACTCAACATCTGCGAGGCGTGGGTCGGCATCGTCGCCGGCAGGTTCACCGGACCGATGACGCGCACGCCGTCGACGTCGATCGTCTCGCCGGCCTTCGTGGCCTCGCAGTTGCCGCCGCTCTCGGCGGCGAGGTCCACAATGACGGCCCCCGGCGGCATCGTGCGTACCGTCTCGGTCGAGATGAGCCGCGGGGCCGGGCGCCCGGGGATCTGCGCCGTCGTGATCACGAGGTCCATCGTGGCCAGGTGGGCCCGAAGCGCGGCCTGGATGCGCTCCTGCTGTTCGGCCGACTGCTCCTTCGCGTAGCCCCCGGCCGTCTCGGAGTCGGCGGCGATGAGGTCTTGCGCGACGACGGTCGCGCCGAGCGATCGGATCTGCTCGGCCGCCGCAGCGCGGATGTCGAAGCCGCTGACGACGGCGCCGAGCCGACGCGCCGTCGCGATCGCCTGCAGGCCAGCGACGCCGGCACCGAGGACGCAGCACTTGGACGGCGCGATCGAACCGGCGGCCGTCGTGAGCATCGGGAGGAACTTGCCGAGTGCCGCCGCCCCGATGAGCACCGCCTTGTAGCCGGCGACGGTGGCTTGGGAGGAGAGCACGTCCATCGATTGTGCGCGCGTGATGCGCGGCACGAGCTCGAGCGCGAAGCCGGTGACGCCGCGGGCCTCGAGTGCTGCGATCGAATCGGCGCTGCTCGCGGGCTGGAGATACGACACGAGGAGCGCGCCCGCCTTGAGACCAGCCGCTTCGTCCGGCGTCGGACGCTGGACCTTGCAGATGAGGTCGGCGCTCGCGAGGACCGTGGATGCGTCGGCGAGCGCCGCGCCGGCCGCTTCATATGAAGCGTCGGTGAAGCCGGCGCGCACACCCGCGCCGCGCTGGACGACCACCGAAGGGGAGCCTGGCCCCTTGCGGAGCCGCGCTACGCTCTCGGGCACCAGCGCGACCCGTGACTCGCCAGGGTTACGCTCGGCGGGGACTCCGATGAGCATCGGGGAAGGGGGTTTGGGTGACGAGGGGAAGCGGCGCCGCGAGAAGGTACGATGCGACCGGCCGGTCGGTAAGCGGGGAGAAGCGGGCTGCGAATCGCTCGGCGAGGGGTGCCACCGTCACAACGTGTGACATCGACGCGCTTATGGGCGGTTGTGCGTGACTTGGCGCACGTTGGATGGTCTATCACCTCGCACGGTCCAACCGCAAAGTGCACGAACACCGCGACATTTCGCGTCACTTGCGAGGCTGGAATTGGAGGTCCGGATCGGAGAATCCGGCGTTTGTTGCAGGATGTGATAGCGTGCAGAAGTCGCAGGAAGTGGCGTGACGATGGGGTGAAAATGGACGTAACTCCATTTGTGTAAGCCACTTAGAGATGGCACGGCACGCGGCGTGAGCACATCTGGTCGCTCAGTTTGTGCGCCATCGGCACGGCTGTTGCCATGAGTGTCGAGCAGGAAAGATACACCGTTCGAAAAGTTGCCAATCGCTTCGCCTCACCGTCACTCCATCGCTCGTCATCGTCGTTCCACCACCAGTTCAAGAGAGGTTCTCCCATGCTCCGCCGTCTTGTTGTCGCTTCCGCCGCCGTGGTGCTTCTGGCCACGCCCTCGATCGCCCGTGCGCAGCTCACCTGCGTCGGTGTCAACTCCTGCTCGCTCAACCCGACCGCTTCGCTGACGATCCCGAAGGTCGTCCGCCTCTCGGTCTCGGACGCGACCATCGCGCTCAACACCGTCGACTTCGCGACGGACTCGCTCGACGGCCAGACCGCCGTCACGAACTTCGGTGGCATCTCGGTCCGCGCGAACCATCCCTGGACGATCAACCTGAGCTCGGCCGCGGCGAACTGGACGTATACGCCGGCGGCGGGTGCGTCGGGTGGTGCCCGCGTCCGTGAGGCGCTCGAGTTCCAGGTGAACTGCGCCGGTGGCTGGAGCGCGCTTGCCGCGACCGCGTCGCCGATCGCCTCGGGTGCGGTGACGAACGGCTCGACCGCGAACGTCTGCCTCCGCACGAACTTCCCGAACGACTACGCCGACGTGGCGAACCGCCCGGGTACGTACACCCTGGCGCTGACGCTCACGCTCGCGGCGAACTAAGTCGATACTCCGGAGGAGAACCGATGCACATGACTCAGACATCCTCCTCCGATCGGCATCGGCCGGCGTGGCAAGGCATCGCCACGCTGGCCCTTGCCGCGCTGCTCGCGCTCCTCGCCCTGCCGGTGGGCGCGGGCGCCCAAGTCTCCGTCGACGAGCTCGAAGTCCACATGCGGCTCACGCCGCAGGGCGGCGCGCTGACGCAGACCATCCCCGTGCGCAACGACGAGTCCCGCCCGCAGCAGGTGCGTGTGGTCCTCGGCGACTGGGTGCGGGACTCGCTCGGCAACAATGTCTTCCTCGAGGCCGGCACGACGCCCAACTCGTGCGGCGGCCGCATCCAGGTGTTTCCCGCGACCTTGCAGGTCGCGCCCGGCGCCACGGAACTCGTGCGCGTCAGCTACGACGCGGCGCCGGCCGACAGCGGGTGCTGGTCGATCGTCTTCATCGAGACCGTCACGCCGCCGGCCCCGCGTCCGGACGGCCAAGGCTCGTTCCTCACGATCGAGGTCCGCACCGGCGTGAAGGTGTACGTGCATCGCGTCGACGCGATCGCCCTCGGCGAAGTGCAGGACATGAGCGTCGGTACCGCGTGGCGTCTCGCGCATCCCGGCACCGGCTCGCGCGACACCTCGCTCGTGCGCGAGGCGACGGTCCGGTTTGCGAACACCGGTACGGCGCACCTGCGTGTCACGACGCAGCTCGAGATCCGAGCCGCATCCGGTGAGCTACTCCATACCGTCGATGGCGGCGAGGCGCCGATGGTGCCCGGCGCGACGCGTCTCATCAACGTGCGCATGCCGTCCCTGCCGGCGGGGGACTACGTCGCGATCATGCTGCTCGACTATGGCGGCAACGAGATCGCCGCGGGCCAGCTCGACTTCCGCGTCCCGTGACGAGCGGCGCCGTCCTCCCCGCGATGCGGCGGCCCCGTCGGCTGCGCGCGCTTGGCGTGTCGCTGCTGGCCGGCCTCCTGCTCGCGGTCGCCCCGCGGAGCGCCGAGGGGCAGCTGTGGGGCACACGGCTCACGCTCACCGGGTTCCCGCTCACGGTGACGTCGACGTCGGCGAACGACTTCGAGGCCGGCGCCGTGTCGCTCGGGTCGACGACGTTCACCGTCGACATCGTGACGAACCTCTTCTCGCTCTTCCGGAACCGCGTGACGACGGTCTCGGTCCAGTGCGTCGCGCCGTGCCCCTTCTCGGGTGCGACGAGCGCGGCCGGCCTGCAGTGGCGCCGCGATGACCAGGCGACCTGGACGAACCTCACGACGACCTACGTGGAGATCGAGGAGCGCACCGCGACGCACAACGGCGCGAACGATCCATGGGGTCGCACGTTGCATTGGCGCTACCAGCTCGATTGGACCGGCAATCCCCCGACGCCGGCGACGCAGTACCGCGTGCGCTTCCGCCTCCAGGTGGCCGCGCCATGACGCGTGCGTTCCGAGCGGCCGCGATGCTGCTCCTTTCGCTCGGTCTCATGGCCGCGCGCGGGGTCGACGTCGAGAAGCTCGCGGCGCTCGTCGCGGACGGCGCGCCGCGCGGCCTCGTGACCGTCGTCGTCCCGGTGCCGGCGGACTTCGTCGGCACCGAGGACGTCTCGTTCGAGGTCCGTTCGACCGGTGAGATGGAAGTGCTGGGTCGTCGCAGCGGTCTCGCGCGCGTCGCCGGCGGTCCGTCGAAGCCGCTCGTGCTGACGCTTCGCGTGCCCGCCGGCGCCGACGCGGGATCGGTCCCGGCCGCCGACGTCCATTTCCGTTCCGGCACGAAGGAACTCGTCGTGCCGGTCGTCGTGCGCGTCACGCTCGTGCGCAACGTGTCGGTGCTTGGGCCGCGCGAGATGCGCGGCCTGCGGCTCGGCGACCGGGTCACGCTCTCCTATCGCGTGGTCAACGCTGGTAACGCCACCGATACGCTCGTCTTCGATGCACGCGGCCCCCTCGGCTGGTCGGTGCGCATCGGGCGTCCCGCCCGCCTCATCGTGCCGGCGCGTTCGGACGTGCTCGTCGGCGTGACGGTGGTCGTCCCCGGCACCGCGAACATCGGCGATCACATCCTGACGACGACGATCCGGCCGGAGCACAGCCTCGACGTGCTCGGCACCGTGCATACCACGCTTGGCATCACCGGGCGTGCCGGCCAGGTCGCCGGCGTCGTGCTTCGGCCGGGCATCGCCTTCGTCTCGAGCAGCGCCGGTTCGGCCGTCGCGACGGGCGCGGTCCTCGAGGGACCGGTCCGGCCCGACCTCTACGTGCGCGCGCAGTTCGCCCCGGCCGCGACGCACGCCGCGCTGGTGACGCAGGGCTTGAGCTCCGTCGGCGCGTTCGCGAGTCCGTTTAGCGCGACCGTGAATGGACCGGACTGGGATGCCGCCGCCGGCAACGTCGGCCTCCAGCTCTCGGATCTCACCGGCGTCAACGTGATGGGGCAGGGCGTGACGGCACGCGCCCAGCGCAGTGACGTGGAGATGCGGTTCATCGCCGCGGCACCGAACAGTGCCGCGGGCGGCGAAGGCTCACTGGTCGGCGCGGGCTACTGGCGTCAGACGGGATACGGCCGCGTCGGAGGGTCGGCATCGCGCTTCGAGGAGCGGCGTGGCTTCGCGAGCGACCGGCAGCTGACCGCGGCCGGGGTCGACTTCACCTCGAACGAGTACGGCACGATCCGCCTCTCGACGTCGCTCGCGCACCGATCGGCGGCGTTCACGAGCGGCCTTGGTTTCGGCGCGACGCTCGCGCACGAGCGTCCCGGCGAGCG
>CAYSAR010000179.1:0-5079 GCA_964428985.1 uncultured Gemmatimonadaceae bacterium
AGTAGGTCGAGAGACGAGATTCGAGAGATGCGAGAATCAGTGGCTTCTCGAATCCCCTCGACTCTCGACTCTCGACTCACTCATCGCATCTCGAGTCTCCCCCCGCATCACGCATCGGAGGTCACACGGCCCCCGTTCGGACCTCGATCTTGCGGGCGGACGGCGCCTGCGCCTTCGGCACCCGCACCGTCAACACCCCGTTCGCGAACGTCGCGTCGATCGCCTCCTCGTTGACGTTCGGCGGCAGCTGGAATGTGCGCCGGAAGGAGCCGCGCGTCCGCTCGACGATGTGCCAGCGGTCCTCCTCCCGCTCCTCCTCCGACTTCTTCTCGCCGCTCACCGAGAGCAGGCCGTCCTCGGCGGTCACCTCGACGTTCGCCGGCTCCACGCCGGGGAGCTCGAGCTCGAAGCGGAACGCGTCCTTCTCCTCGCGCACGTCGACGGCGGGGCTCCAGGTCGCGCCATTCGTCGCCGCGCGTCCGAACGTGTCGTCGAAGAGCCGGTCCATCTCACGCCGCAGCGAGAAGAGCGGCGTCAACGCAGTGCTGCGATATACCATGGTGGTCCTCCGTTGTTGGATGGTCATCTGTGCCTTCGTCTCCCGGGTGTGCATGGGCGCAATGGACGTGCCGCGCCGGATCGGTCACACCGGCACGTCGGTCTGTCGACGCGGCGCGCGGTTCTGCCGATGATGCGTGGTAGTCCCCGCGTCTCGAGTCTCCCTCCGCATCCCGCACCGCAGTCGCAGAGTCTCCCCCCGCATCCGCGTCGCAGTTAGCTTGAGCCCCATCTTGCTCCCTCCCTTGGCCCCCTCCGACGGCGCCCCGCAGCGGTCGCGCGCCGCGAACGCGCTGCGCACGCTCCATGACGTGAGCGCCGAGCTCGCGTCGGCGCGGGCGCTCGAGGCGAGCATCAGCCGCGTGCTCACGATGTTGCGCGAGGCGCTCGGTGCGACCGAGGTCTCGCTCTGGCTGCACGCCCCCCAGGGGCTCGTGCGCGGCTGGGCGAGCGGCACCGAGACGGCGACCGAAGCGGAGATCCGCTCGGCCCTCGACGAACCCCAGTTGGCGGCGACCGCGGCGGCCGCCGCCGACTCCGTCATGCCGGTGCGGCTCGGCGACCGACGCGTCGGCGCGCTCGTGACGCGCGGGGCTGCCGTCGACGACGGGGCCGACGAGACGGGCATCCTCCTCCACGCCGTCGCGCATATCCTCGCCCCGGAACTCGCGCACGCCGAACGCTCGCGCCAGCTCGAGGTCGAGGTCGCGACGCGCACCGCCGAGATCGAGCGTGGTCGCCGCTTCACCGAGAAGATCATCGACTCGCTCCCGCTCGGCCTCTACGTGATCGACCGCGAGTATCGCATCCAGAGCTGGAACCGCAAGCGCGAGACCGGCATGCAGGGCGTCTCGCGCGAGGAGGCGATCGGCCGCACGATCTTCGAGATCCTGCACCGCCAGCCGGCCGAGATGCTGCGCCGCGAGTTCGACGACGTGTTCTCGACGGGGCGCATGCAGGAGTACCAGATGGAATCGGTGGCGTCGGGCGAGGCGCGCACCTATCGCATCACGAAGATCCCGATGCGCTTGGGGGACGGGCCGGTCAGCCACGTGATCACCATCGGCGAGGACGTCACGGACTGGAAGGAGGCGCAGGAGCGCTTCTCGCAGGCCGAGAAGCTCGCGGCGATCGGCCAGCTCGCCGCCGGCGTGATGCACGAGATCAACAACCCGCTGGCGACGATCGCCGCCTGCGCGGAGTCGCTGGGGTATCGCATCGAGGACCTCGAGAAGAGCGGCGTGACGATCGCGCCGGAGACGCTCGACTTCCTCGGCATCATCGAGAACGAGGTCGTGCGCTGCAAGCAGATCGTCGACGGCCTGCTCGACTTCAGCCGACCGAAGCAGTCGCGCAAGGAGCGCGTCAACGTCAATGAGGTCATCGAGCGCACGCTCTTCCTGCTGAAGCACCATGTCCGCTTCAAGCGGCTCACGGTGCAGGCGGACCTCGACCCGGGCATCGGGCGGGTGCCGCAGGCGAACTCGGAGCAGCTCGTGCAGGTGTTCATGGCGCTGCTGCTGAACGCGATGGACGCGATGGGCGAGCGCGGCACGGTGCGCATCGTGACGCGTCCGGGGACGGATCCGGCGAGCGGCGTCATCGCCGAGGTCATCGACCAGGGGCATGGCATCGCGCGCAGCGAGCTCGGCAAGATCTTCGAACCGTTCTACACGACGAAGGCGCCTGGCCAGGGGACGGGGCTCGGCCTTTCCATCTGCTACGGCATCGTGCAGGAGCACGGGGGGCGCATCGAGGTGGACAGCGTGTTGGGGCAGGGGAGCACGTTCCGGGTCGTCTTGCCGGTGGTGGCGCTGTGAAGGTGCTCGTCATCGAGGACGACCCGACGGTCGGCCAGTTCGTCAAGCGCGGGCTCGAGGAGCATCGCTGGTCGGTCGACCTCGTCGCCGACGGCGAGGAGGGGGAGGCGCTCGCGCGCTCGCAGCCGTACGACATCATCGTGCTCGACCTGCGGCTGCCGAACCGGTCGGGGCAGCAGGTGCTGCGCAACCTGCGCGCGCGTGGCTTCGAGAAGCCGGTGCTCGTGCTGACGGCGCAGGACGCGGTCGATGCGAAGGTCGACACGTTGCGCGCCGGCGCCGACGACTACGTGACGAAGCCGTTCGCGTTCGAGGAACTGCTCGCGCGCGTCGAGGCGCTCGCGCGGCGCCCGCGCGCGATGGTCTCGCCGCGGATCGAGGTCGCCGACCTCGTCGTCGACCTCGACGCGCGCGAGGTGACGCGCGCCGGCAAGCCGGTGGAACTCACGCCGAAGGAGTTCCTCGTGCTCGAGTACCTCGCGCGCCACGCCGGTCGCGTGCTGAGCCGCACGCTGATCACCGAGTACGCGTGGGGGTACCATTTCGATCCCGGCACGAACATCGTCGACGTGGTGATCAACCATCTGCGCAAGAAGGTCGACGCCGGCCACGAGAAGAAGCTGATCACGACCGTGCGCGGCGTGGGCTACGTGCTCAAGGCGTAGCGACGCACCGCCCGGGACGACGCGAGTGAGCCCCCCGTGAACTCCATCCGCGCGCGCCTCACGCTCTCGTACGCGCTCGCGCTGGGCGGGACGCTGCTCGTGATCGGTATGGTCCTGTGGACCGTCGCCGTCGGCGCGGCGGCGCGGCAGCAGGCGGTGCGGGTGGGGCAGGTCGCCGACCTGGCGGCGCGCCTCGTCCGGGCGACGACGAGCGCCGACACACTCGTCATCGCCGGCGCCGGCGCGGTGGGCGCACCGGCCGGCACCGGGGGTCGGCCGCCGGCGGGCGGGACGACGGCGCCGCAGCCGCCGGGCTCGCGGCAGCCGGCGCTGCGCGGCCGCTCGCTGCTCCAGCACCTGCCGGGCTACATCATCGTCGCCGACTCGGTGCGCGTGCTCTATGCGAGCCCGCTCGTGCTCGCGCTCAGCGAGAACGACCGCAGCGCGCTCACGCGGCAGGCGCTGCGCTTCACGCCGGCCGAGCCGGCGGTGCGCCTCCAGCTCGAGGCGGTCACGCTGCTGCTCGTCGCCGAGTTCGGCGCGGCGGGGACGGGGATCCCGGGGTTCCGCGTCGTCGCCGGCGAGGCGTCGTCGGCGCTCGGCGTGCTGCGCTGGGAGATCTTCTCGCCGGTGCTCATCGCGCTGCCGCTCCTGTTCGCGCTCTCGCTCTTCGTCTCGTGGGCCGCGGCGGGGCGCGCGCTCGCGCCGGTCGACCGGCTCATCACCGAGCTCGAGGCGATCAAGGACGGCCGCTCGCTGCACCGCCGGCTTCACGTCGAGAGCGAGGACAACGAGATCGATCGCCTCGCCGGCACGATCAACTCGATGATCGCGCGCCTCGAGGCGTCGTTCGCGGCGCTGCGCCGCTTCACCGCCGATGCGAGCCATGAGCTCAAGACGCCGCTCACGGTGCTGCGCGCCGACATCGAGCGGGCGATGCAGGCCCAGCACGTCTCGTACGAGCAGTTGCCGTCGCTCGAGGAGGCGCTCGCCGAGACGGCGCGCATGGCGAACCTCGTCGACTCGCTGCTGACGCTCGCGCGTGCGGACGAAGGGCGCTACGACATCCACCGCGAGTCCGTCGCGCTCGAGCCGATGGTGCGCGAGATCCACGAGACCGCGCTCATCCTCGGGGAGGAGGCGGGCGTGAAGGTCGAACTCGCGCACGTCGAGCCGCTCACGGTGCAGGGCGACCCGGTGCGGCTGCGGCAACTCTACCTGAACGTCGTGACGAACGCGCTCAAGTACACGCCGCGCGCGGGGACGGTGACGCTCGCGCTGGAGGCCCGCGGCGACCAGGCGGCGTTCTCGGTGCATGACACGGGGCACGGCATCGCGGCGGCCGACCTGCCGTTCATCTTCGATCGCTTCTGGCGCGCCGACCTCGCGCGCGGCCGCTCGAGCGAGCGCGGCGGGTTCGGGCTCGGGCTCGCGATCTCGCAGTGGATCGCGCATGCGCACGGCGGTGCAATCACCGTCGCGTCGCGACTCGGGCGGGGGAGCACGTTCACGGTGACGCTGCCGCTCGCGGGAACCGTGTCAGCCCACTGATACACCACTCTTCACCGAATCCTCATCATCCTCCGGTGCGACGCTTAACGCGGCATGGGTAGGATGAAGGTGAGCAGTGCGAGCGAAGCACCGTGCCGCGCTCGCGCGGAATGCTCATCGCCGTTTAAGGAAATCGTAATCTTCTAACGATTACGCGCCGAAGACGGTGCCGATACGTTGAGGCACGGTCGGCGTCCCGACGGATGACGGGACGACGTCACGCGACTTTTCACGACTGGAGACGGACGCGTGTTCAACAACCTGATCGAGTCCAAGCCGAAGAAGCAGCGCTCGGCCGGCGCGACGGTGATTTCCGCCATCTTCCATGGCGCCGTCATCGTGCTGTCGGTCTTCGCGACGGCGGACGCGGTGCAGCAGGACGACGAGCCGGTCGTCCAGAAGGTGGACTTCGTCGAGATCAAGAAGGACGAGCCGCCGCCGCCGCAGGAGGAGCAGCCCCCGCCGCCGCCGGACGTGGTCGCGGC
>CAYSAR010000180.1:0-5047 GCA_964428985.1 uncultured Gemmatimonadaceae bacterium
GCATCACGCCGTCACTGAACGTCCACCCGCGCTCCCCGTGCCAGCGTCCCTCGGTCGCCGCGATGATGTACGTCGGATAGTCGGGCCCGAGGCCCTTCCGCTCGATCTCCACCTGCTGCATCAGCCGGTCCCGCACGTCGGCATGGCCGATCTTGTAGACGCGCCCGCGCTCGGCGGCGTAGGTGAAGTTCGAGCGTCGGTCGGCGTTCCCCACCGCCTTCTCCTGGAGCAGCTCGAGCCGGCGGGCGTTGAGCGGCGGCACGACCTGCGAGAGCAGGAGCCCGAGCACCGACGAGACGATCGCGCCGAACGCGATCGGCCGGATGAACCAGTGGAAGCTGATTCCCGACGCCTTCGCCGCCGTGATCTCGCTGTGCCTCGTGAAGCTGCCGATGGCGAACACCGTCGCGAAGAGCACCGCCGCCGGCAGCACGAGGAACATCGTGTCCGGCACGCCATACAGGTACGCCAGCGCGATGTCCCGCACCGGCAGGTCACGCCGGAGGTAATTGTCGATCTTCTCCGAGATGTCGATGACGATGACGAGCAGCGGGAAGCCCAGCGCGGTCGCCGCCATGATCTTCGTGAACTCGGCGAGCACGTACCGATCGAGGACGCCGGGCCGGAACCAACGTGCGAAGCGATTCATGCGGCGCGCCGTCGGAGCAGGGGGAGTCGGTCGCGCAGCCGGCTGAACCACTCGAGCGTCTCGCTCCCCCGCGACGTCGAGCCCTCGCTGCCGAGCCGCGCGGTGAGGTAGATGCCGATCGCGCCGAGCACGATGTCGGTCGTCCACATCGCGACCGCCGGGTCGATGATGTTGCGGTCGGCGAGCGCCTCGCCGGCGAGCAGGCCGACGTAATAGATGCCGAACACCGCGAAACTCACGCCGATCGTGAGGCCGACGCCGCCGCGCGGGAAGCGCAGCGCGACCGGCGCGCCGAGCAGCACGAAGACCATGCAGGCGACGGCGATCGCGAACTTCTTCTCGATCTCGACGCGATAGCGATCCACCGCGGCCTGGGATTGCTGGAGCTCGCGGCGTAGGCCGTCGAGCACGACATCGGACGCGCGTTCGACGACCTCGGAGTCGGGGCGCTGAGGCGGCATGCTCTGTTCAGCCTCCTCGGTGAGCCGCCTGCCGACGCGGGAGGGGACCTGCCGCGCTTGGCCCGTGCCGCCGGCGGTCACGCGGAGACGCGTCTGCGCACCGCTCGCCGTGTCGACGACGCTCGGTTCGGGCGCCGGCGGGTCCGGCTGGCCGAGTCGCTGGAACCACGCGATCGCCGCGCAGTAGACCGAACCGACCGTCGGCGGTACGCGGGGCGGATCCTCGGAGCGAAGCCCGTCGGCCTCGGCCGTGCGCAGGCGATGCCACGCCGACGTGCGCTCGTACTCCGCGCCACGCACACGCTCCATCAGCTCGCAGACCGTGAGCTCGCGGTCGGACTTGAACGCTTGGCGGCCGCGATCGTCCCGGTCGAGCCGCGCCGCGACGCCGCGGACCTTCAGCAGGTCGGTCGTGAAGAAGTTCCGCTGCAGGCGCTCCGGCTCCTGCGGCGTCAGCTCGGTCATGCTCCCCGAGTGGAGCGTGAGCACGAGGTCCTCACCCGTCGAATTGAACGCGAGGACGCCGCTGTCGGCGACGATCGTGCGGCGGCGCGTCGGGTCGCTGAGGTCGTAGATGACGACGTCGCGCATCTTGTTCGTCGCCGGGTCGATGCGCGCCGCGCGCAGGTACAACTGGTTGCGCTGCACCTCGTTGATGACCTGCTCCTGCAGCGCGAGCGTCGGCTTGACGCGCGCGATGTCGCCCTGCAGCCGCGCGAGCCGGTGGTTCGCGCGCGGCAGGACCTGGTCGTTGAACCAGATCATGAAGATCGTGAGGAACGCCGCGCCGACGATTGCCGGCCGCACGAGCGTCTGCATGCTCACGCCGCTTGCCTTGTACGCGGTGATCTCGTTCTCGGCCGCGAGCCGCGAGAACGCGTGCAGCGTCGCGACGAGCACCGCCATGGGGAGGGTCATCGCGACGGTGAACGGCACCGACAGCAGGATGAACTCCGTGATGACGCTCCACGGGAGCCCCTTGCCGACGAGGTCGCCGAAGCGCTTGGCCACGAAGTTGAGCAGCATCAGCGAGGTCAGCGCCGAGAGGGCGAAGACCAGCGGGCCGAGGTGCTCCCGGGCGACGTAACGAGTGATGATCTTCACGCGATCCCGTATATTCAACGGCCTGCGAGCGACGGGGCAAGGCCGAGTGGAAAGGGCGTTTCCTACCCCATGGGCCATGCCCTGATGCGTTCGCCCACCCGAGCCGCCCGGACCATGGACGCCACCTCGCTCCTGCGCACCCGAGTCACCCGCGCGTTCGCCCGACCGTTCCTCCTTGCGCTGGCGGTCGGCGGGTTCATGCTCTCCTGCGGCGGCACCGACGGCGGCCCGCCGGCGACCGATGCCCCGCGCGAGTTCGACGGCGCAAAGGCGAAGGCGAACGTCGAGCGATTCGTCGGCTTCGGGCCGCGCGTGCCGGGCACGCCCGAGCATGTCGCGGCCGGCGATTGGCTCGTCGCCGAGATGCGACGTCTCGCCGATACGGTGATCGTGCAGCAGTGGACGCACACGACCGCCGACGGCAAGCGGCTCGCGATGCGCAACATCCTCGCGCGCTTCAAGCCGGCGGCGACGAGCCGCGTGCTCTATCTCGCGCACTGGGACTCGCGCCCGCGCGCCGACAGCGACCCCGATCCGGCGAACCAGGACAAACCGGTCCCCGGAGCGAACGACGGCGGCTCCGGCGTCGCGATCCTGCTCGGGGTGGCCGAGGCGCTGAGGGCGCGACCGGCGAGCCCGGGTGTCGATCTTCTGTTCACCGATGGCGAGGACTGGGGGAGCTTCAGCACCGACACCGACGTGCTGATCGGCGCGAAATACTTCGCCGCGAACCTCCCGGAGGCGGGCTACATGCCGATGTTCGGCGTGCTCTGGGATATGGTGGGAGACGCCGAGCCGCGCTTCGAGCAGGAGTCGCACTCGATCCGCGCGGCGCCGGAGGTCGTGCAGCGCGTGTGGACGACGGCGCAGCGACTGGGGTACAAGGCGTTCAGCAACATGGAGTACGGCGAGATCACCGACGATCATCTCCCGTTGATCCAGGCGGGGATGCGCGTGATCGACGTGATCGACCTCTACTATCCGTACCACCACACCATCGCGGACACGCCGGACAAGGTCTCGGAGACGACGTTGCAGATGGTCGGCGATGTGGCGGTGGCGGTGCTGCGCGACTTGCCATAGCGGCAGAGGGGAGACGGGAAATGGGCGGGGCGCGCCGGGACCGACCGGCGCGCCTCTTCCTCTTCCGTCACGTCGCGCAACGAACGGGTGACGCACGACGCCGCTCGCGGCGCGACGATGGGCCATGCCCACGCCGGCGGAGCGTCGCGCCCTCTTGTTCGTCGCGACCGTGGCGACGCTCGGTGTCGCGGTGCGCGGCTGCGCGGCGCTCTCGCGTGAGCCGCCGCCGATCGGCGACCGCGAATCGCTCGCGCGGCAGCTCGAGGCCGTCGACTCCGCGATCGCCACGGGGGGACGCCGACCCTCGCGGTCCACGAGATCGGCGCCGGCGGCGCGTCGTCAGGAAGTGACGGCAGGGCCAGCGCACGGGGCCCAGCCACGTAATCCGGTTGTCGCCCCAGGTCCCGTCGACATGGACCGCGCCGACGCCGCCGAATTGGAGCGTCTTCCGGGCATCGGACCCGCGCTCGCACGACGCATCCTGGCGGACCGAGAGCAGAACGGCCCATTCGGTTCGATCGAGGGCCTGCAGCGCGTGAAAGGCGTCGGTCCGGCGCTCGCCAAGCGCGTGCAACCCCATGTCACGTTTTCCCTTCCGGCTCGTCCACCCTTGACGGAGAAGGCGGGCGATCCGGCCCGCGCGGCACGGCGTCCTTGACCCGTCCGCGCGTGACCGGCAGCTTCACCTGTCCCATCGAACGGTCTCCCTCTCCCGTCATTTCACCGAACCCATGGCCTCTCCTGCGACTGCCGGTGGTGAGCGGATCGGCGACCTCCTCCTGCGGGAGGGGCTCGTCTCGCGCGAGCAGTTGCAGAAGGCGCTCGACGAACAGCGCCAAAGCGGCACCCGCGTCGGCTACAACCTCGTCAAGCTCGGCTTCATCCAGGAGAACGAGCTCACGCGCTGCCTCGCGCGGCAGTACAAGATGCCGGCGGTGGACCTCTCGAAGTTCGAGGTCGACCCGCGCATCGTGAAGCTCGTGCCGGCGGACCTCGCGACGAAGCACCTCGTGCTCCCGCTCAAGCGCGACGGCCGCACGCTCACCGTGGCGATGGCCGACCCCACCGCGCTCGGCGTCATCGAGGACCTCAAGTTCATCACGCGCTACGACATCTTCCCGGTCATCGCCGGGGAGTTCACGCTGCGCAACGTCATCGAGAAGCACTACGAGTCGAGCGACGTGCAGATGTCGGCGCTGCTCAACGAGATCGAGGGGCTCGAGGACGCCGACCTCGAGGTCGTCGAGGACAAGGAAGAGGAGATGTCGGCCACGGCGCTCGCCGCCGCGGTCGACGACGCACCGGTCGTCAAGCTCATCAACGCGATCCTCACCGACGCGGTGAAGCGCGGCGCCTCCGACATCCACTTCGAGTGCTTCGAGCACGACCTCCGCGTGCGCTACCGCATCGACGGCGCGCTGCAGGAGGTCATGAAGCCGCCGAAGAAGATGCAGCCGGCGCTCATCTCGCGCTTCAAGATCATGAGCGCGCTGAACATCGCCGAGCGCCGCGTGCCACAGGACGGCCGCATCAAGCTCAAGATGGGCAAGAAGGTCATCGACTACCGCGTCTCCACGCTCCCGACGCTCTTCGGCGAGAAGGTCGTGCTCCGGATCCTCGACAAGGGGAACCTGACGCTCGACCTCGAGAAGTTCGGCATCGAGCCGCGCGCCGAGAAGGAGCTCATGGAAGCGATCACGAGCCCGTACGGCATGGTGCTCGTCACCGGTCCCACGGGCTCGGGCAAGAC
>CAYSAR010000181.1:0-5027 GCA_964428985.1 uncultured Gemmatimonadaceae bacterium
ACACGCTCCCGGCGGTCATCTCGGCCCTCTCGATGCCGGTGCCCGAGCGGATCTACCAGGTGAAGCGCGCACTGCTGCTCGGCGCGACGGTCGAGCAGCTGTACGAGAAGACGCGGATCGACCCCTGGTTCCTGCGCCAGTTCGCCGAGCTCGTCGACGCCGAGCGCGATTACGCGACGTTGTCGGCGGTCGACGCGCCGGCCCTCCGGCGCATGAAGCGCATGGGCTTCTCCGATCGCCAGCTCGGCGCGCTCCGCGGCGAGTCCGAGGCGGCGGTGCGCGAGCGCCGCTGGGCGCTGGGCATCCGGCCGGCGTACAAGATGGTCGACACCTGCGCCGGCGAGTTCCCGAGCAACACGCCGTACCTGTACTCCTCGTATGACGAGGAGTCGGAGATGCCGCGGTCGGGGCGGAAGTCGGTCATCATCCTCGGCAGCGGGCCGAACCGCATCGGGCAGGGCATCGAGTTCGACTATTGCTGCGTGCGGGCGGCGACCGCGCTGCGCGAGGCGGGTTACGAGAAGATCATGGTCAACTCGAGCCTCGAGACCGTCTCGACCGACTACGACACGTCGGACAAGCTGTACTTCGAGCCGTTGACGTTCGAGGACGTCCTCGAGATCGTCGAGCGCGAGCAACCGGTCGGCGTGATCGTGCAGCTGGGGGGGCAGACGCCGCTCAAGCTGACGAAGCCGCTCGAGGCGGCCGGCGTGCGCATCCTCGGCACCTCCCCCGAGGCGATCGACATCGCCGAGGACCGCAAGCGCTTCGAGAAGCTCGCGCGCGAGCTGGGCGTGCAGCAGCCGCCGAACGGCACGGCGACGAGCGAGGAGGAGGCGGTCGCGATCGCGGCGCGCATCGGCTACCCGGTGCTCGTGCGGCCGAGCTACGTGCTCGGCGGCCGCGCGATGGAGATCGTGTACGACGAGCCCTCGCTGCGCGACTATTTCTCGCGCGCGGTGCGCGTGTCCGAGGACCGGCCGGTGCTCGTCGACGCGTTCCTCGAGGACGCGTTCGAGGCCGACGTCGATGCGCTCTCCGACGGCACGACGGTCGTCATCGGCGGCGTCATGCAGCACATCGAGGACGCCGGCATCCACTCGGGCGACTCGGCCTGCGTGCTGCCGCCGTACCTGATCCCGGCCGAGCACCAGGAGACGATGCGCCGGCACACCGTCGCGTTCGCAAAGGCGCTCGGCGTCGTCGGCTTGATCAACGTGCAGTACGCGCTGAAGGACGGCGTCGTCTACGTGATCGAGGTGAACCCGCGGGCGTCGCGCACGGTGCCGTTCGTGTCGAAGACGGTCGGCAAGCCGCTCGCCTCCCTCGCGGCGCGCGTCATGCTCGGCGAGACGCTCGCCGACCTCGGCTACGCGGCCGAGGTGCTCGCCCCGTACATCGCGGTGAAGGAGGCCGTGTTCCCGTTCACGAAGTTCCGCGAGTTCGACCCGGTGCTCGGCCCGGAGATGCGCTCGACCGGCGAGGTCATGGGGATCAGCGAGCACTTCGGCGACGCGTTCGCGAAGGCGCAGCTCTCGGCCGGCAACGCGCTGCCGACGGAGGGGCAGGTGATGATCACGGTGAACCTCCGCGACCGGGTCGGCGTGACGCCGATCGCGAAGCGCTTCGACGCGATGGGCTTCCGCCTCGTCGCGACGGCGGGCACGCGGAACCACCTGCGGGGGGAGGGCGTCGAGGCGGGCACCGTGCTCAAGGTGAGCGAGGGCCGGCCCCACGCGATCGACCTCATGGTCAACGGCGAGGTGCAGCTGCTGATCAACACGCCGCTCGGCAAGGACGCGCAGCGCGACGACTACACGATGCGCCAGGCGGCGATCGCGAACCATGTGCCGTACACGACGACGCTCTCCGGCGCGCGCGCGGCCTGCGACGCGATCCAATCGATGCGCGAGAAGCCGCCGGCGGTCCGCTCGCTCCAGGAATGGCAGGGCACGCTCGCGTGAGCGACGTCATGATCCATCCCTCGGCGTTCGTCGACGAGGGCGCGACGCTCGGGCCCGGCACGCGCGTATGGCACTTCTGCCACGTGATGCCGGGCGCGGTGATCGGCGCGCGCTGCTCGCTCGGCCAGAACGTCGTCGTCATGGACGGCACGAGGCTCGGCGACAACGTGAAGGTGCAGAACAACGTCTCGATCTATGAAGGGGTCGAGCTCGAGGATGACGTGTTCTGCGGACCGTCGATGGTGTTCACGAACGTCGTGAACCCGCGCAGCCATGTCCCGCGCAAGTCGGAGTACCGCCGTACGCTCGTGCGGCGCGGCGCGTCGATCGGCGCGAACGCGACGATCCTGTGCGGGACGACGCTCGGCGAATACGCGTTTGTCGGCGCCGGGGCGGTCGTGACGAGGGACGTGCCGGCGTACGCGCTCGTGACCGGTGTGCCGGCCCGACGGACCGGGTGGATGTGCCGCTGCGGCGTGAAGCTCACCGGCCGCGGACCGGCGTACCGCTGCGCCGCCTGCGGGTCGACGTACGAGGAACGCGCGGGGACGCTCGCGCCCAGCGGGGAGGCCCGATGAGCGACTCGCCCACGTTCCGCATCGCGCTCGTCGGCTGCGGCCGCATCAGCCAGAACCACTTCGACGCGATCCGTCGCGTCGATGGGCTCGAGCTCGCGGCGGTGTGCGACATCGTCGAGGAGCGGGCGCGCGCCGCCGGCGAGGCGCAGCAGGTGCCGTGGTTCACGAATCTCGAGAAGATGCTCGGGACGGTGCCCTGCGAGGTCGTCGCGATCGCGACGCCATCGTCGCTGCACCCGGCGCACGGGGTGCTCGCGGCGCGGGCCGGCAAGCATGTCGTCTCCGAGAAGCCGATGGCGACCTCGCTCGCCGGGGCGGACGAGCTCGTGAAGGCCTGCGACGACCATGGCGTGCACCTGTTCGTCGTGAAGCAGAACCGCCTCAATGCGACGGTCCAGCTCGTGAAGCGCGCGCTCGACAAGGGACGCTTCGGCCGGCTGTACATGGCGAACGCGACGGTTCGGTGGTCGCGGCCGCAGGAGTACTACGACCAGGCCCCGTGGCGCGGGACGTGGGAGTTCGATGGCGGCGCGTTCATGAACCAGGCGTCGCACTACGTCGATCTCATCCAGTGGCTCGTCGGGCCGGTCGAGAGCGTCATGGCCAAGACGGCGACGCTCGCGCGGCGCATCGAGGCCGAGGACAGCGGGGCGGCGATCCTCAAGTTCCGCAACGGGGCGATCGGCGTGCTCGAGGTCACGATGCTGACGTTCCCGAAGAACTACGAGGGCTCGATCACGCTGCTGGGCGAGAAGGGGACGGTGAAGGTCGGCGGGACGGCGGTGAACCGCATCGAGCATTGGCAGTTCGCCGAGTACGACGACGACGACAAGCTCGTGGAGGCGGCGAACTCGAACCCGCCCTCGGTGTACGGCTTCGGGCATGAGCCCTACTACCGGAACGTGGTCCGGGTCCTGCAAGGACAGGCGGTGCCGGACACGGACGGACGTGGGGGACGGAAGTCCCTCGAGCTCATCCTGGGCATCTACGAATCGGCGAAGACGGGCCGCGAGGTGCCGCTGCCGCTGCGTCCGAAGCTCTGACGCGCCCCCGATTCGTTGACTCCGCCATGGCGCCCGGCGAACTTTCACGATTCGCGACGCATCGCCGGCGCGCCTGACCAATCACAATTATTGTCACCGCGACCCCGCGGCGGCTGACCGAGGACCCGAGAGTCGATGGCCGTCCCCCTGCTGGACCTGAAGGCACAGCACGCCACCATCCGCGACGGCGTGCTCAAGGCCGTACAGCAGGTCATCGACGACCAGGCATTCATCCTCGGCGAGCCGGTGAAGCGGCTCGAGGCGGAGGTGGCGGCGCTGTCGCGCACGAAGCACGCGATCGGCTGCGCGAGCGGCACCGACGCGCTGCTGCTCGCGATGCGCGCGTTGGACATCGGCCGCGGCGACGAGGTCGTGACGACGCCGTTCACGTTCTTCGCGACGGCCGGCACGATCCACAACGTCGGCGCGACGCCCGTCTTCGTCGACATCGAGCCGCGCACGTACAACATCCGGCCCGACCTCGTGGCCGCGGCCATCACGCCCCGCACGAAGGCCGTCATCCCCGTCGACCTCTTCGGCCAGGTCGCGCCGATCGAGGAAATCCGACGGCTCGTGCCGTCCCTGCCTCTCATCGAGGATGCCGCGCAGAGCATCGGCGCCCGTCGCCGCATCGATGGCGAGTGGCGCATGGCCGGCGAGGCCGCGACGATCGGCACGTTCTCGTTCTTCCCGTCGAAGAACCTCGGCGGGTACGGCGACGGCGGCATGATGGTGACGCAGGACGACGGGCTCGCCCAGCGTCTCCTGCGCCTGCGCACGCACGGCGGCGTGCAGACCTACCTGCACGAGGAGGTCGGCTTCAACTCGCGGCTCGATGCGCTACAGGCGGTCGCGCTGTCGGCGAAGCTGCCGCACCTCGCCGGATGGAGCGCGGCGCGCCGCGCGAACGCGGCGGCGTACGACGCGGCGTTCGCCGACCTCGAGGGCGTGACGACGCCGTACGTCGACCCGGCGAACGAGTCGATTTACAACCAGTACACGCTCCGCGTTCCGCGTCGCGATGCGCTCAAGGAGCACCTCAAGGCGAAGGGGATCGGGCACGCGGTCTATTATCCGCTGCCGCTGCATCTCCAGCCCTGCTTCGCCTATCTCGGCTACAAGGAGGGGAGCTGTCCGGAGTCGGAGAAGGCGGCGCGCGAGGTGATCTCGCTGCCGGTGTATCCGGAACTCACGGCGGCGCAGCGCGACGAGGTCATCGCCGCCGTCCGCTCCTTCTTCGGCAAGTGATCCCCCCAAGCCCCCACGCCCCCATGCAGCAGCAGACCCTCCTGCGGAAGATCCAGGACCGGAAGGCCGTCAGCGCGGTGATCGGCCTCGGGTACGTCGGGCTCCCGCTCGCGATGGAGCTCTGCGAGGCCGGCTTCCGCGTCATCGGTTACGACGTGAGCGAGCGCGTCACCGGGCTCCTGATGCGCGGCGAG
>CAYSAR010000182.1:0-5025 GCA_964428985.1 uncultured Gemmatimonadaceae bacterium
AGCACGAACGGGTCGCCGACGCGCGAGCCCGCGGCATCGGCACGCGCGCTCGCCCGCCAGCGACCGACCGCGCCGTTCCAACTCGCGGGTCGACCGCGCGTCGGCGGCTCGATCGCGACGAACGAGAGCGCCTCGGAGCGCAGCGTCCGCTCCTCCTCGCGACTGAAGAAGCTGGGACTCTGCGGCAACGAGAACGTGAGGCGCGCCGACGCGATGTCGTAGCGACCGGGCGTCAGCGGGAAGATCGCGCGGCGGAAGGTGTGCACCTCGGGCCCTTCCCCGCCCGGCCTCGCACGCGGGACGGGGAGGTCGTACACGAGCATCGCGCGCGCGTCCGGAGGCACGAACTCGGGGTTCCGACGCAACCGCTGGCGCACCTCGGCCGGGATCGTGACCGTGAGCTGGTAGGTCGCCTGCTCACCGACATAGACCGTGTCCGCGCCCAGTGAGGCACGGAAGCCGACGCCATCCTGCGCGTCGAGCGATGCAGCCGTCGTCGCGAGGAGCGCCGTGACGATCGTCGCGACGCCTGACGGCACGCGTGCGCGCCTCACCAGTCGCGCTCCCCCGCGACGCGCTGCGTACGGTTCCCGCGCTGGCGCCTGGCCTGCGTTTCGCGCTCCTCGCGCGCCGCCGCTTCCAGCAGCGCCTCCGCCTGCTGCCGCGACATCTGCCCTTGCTGCCCCGCCGGTCGCGGCGCGCTGGCCTGCTGTTGTGGCGGGGGCGTCCCCCCGCCCCCACCGCCGCCCCGCTCCGGCGTGCGCAGCGCGAGCTCGTAGTTCCATTGCGCGTCGCGATCGCCGGGCCGTTCGAGCAGGACGTTGCGCAGCGCGCGACGCGCGTTGCGCAGCGCCGTCGCGCGCGGTTCGCCCTGGGTGCGGAGGCCGCGCTTCAGGTACGCGGTGCCCAGGTTATAGAGTGCGCGTGCGCGGATCTCGGGCGCCGTCGACAGCGACGCCCGCTCGAGCGCGTCGATCGCGGCGTCGAGCGAGTCCGCGGCGAGCAGCGCCGTCCCGAGGTCGTAGAGCACGATCGGCCGACGGTCGCCATCGGCGACGACGCGTCGATAGCCGCGGATCGCCGGGAGCAGGCGCCCTTCGCGATGGTGCTCGACCGCGTCCCCGAGGGGATCGCGCTGCGCCGCGGCGCTCGCGGGCAGGAGCGAGGTCAGGGCGCCGAGGAGGAGGGCGAGCGCGACGAGCCCGTGGCTCGTCGACGGGTCCGTCGAGTGGCGGACGACATCCGAGGCGCGCCGCCGGAGCTGGACGCGCCGCCGCAGGCGCCCGCCGTCGGCGAGCCACGCGTCGACGAGCAGGAGGATCAAGCCGGCCGCGACGAGCCACTGATAGCGCAGGGGCCGCGCGAGCCGCTGCTGCTCCTCGCGCGTCGCCGCCTCGAGGTCGGCGAGCGCGCGGCGCATGCGCGTCCCCTTGTCGGTCGCCTCGGCGGGGATGAAGGTGCCCGCCGCGGCCTCGGCGATCTCGCGCAGCAGGGCGTCGTCGTACCGCGTCACGACGACCTCGCCGCGATCGTCGCGCTTCACGTCGGTCCCGCCGCTCTCGAGCAGCGGGATCGGCGCGCCCCCCGGCGAGCCGAAGCCGACGGTGACGACGTGGATGCCTGCGTCGCGCGCCTGCTGCGCGATCGCGATCGCCTCGCTCCGGTCGTCGAACGCCTCGCCGTCCGACATCACGATGAGCGCGCGGTCGGCGCCGCCCTCGCTCACCGTGAGCAGGTCGAGGCCCTGTCGCAGCGGCGGAGCGATCGCGCTCCCGGCCGAGCCGACGATCGTCGGATCGAGGTTCTCGAGGAAGAGTTCGAGCGCGCCGTCGTCGCTCGTGAGCGGCGAGAGGATGTAGCTCCGGCCGGCGAACGCGAGCAGCGCGACGCGGTCCCCGGGGGCGATCGCGCGGAAGCGGCGGACCTCCTGCTTCATGCGCTCCAGCCGGCTCGGCCGTTCGTCCTCGGCGAGCATCGAGAGCGAGACGTCGAGCGCGAGCGCGACGTCGATGCCCTCGGAATCGATGATCGCGCTGCCCTCGCCCCACCGCGGACCGGCGAGCGCGAGCGTGAGCAGGACCGCCGCGCCACCCAACCGCCACGCGCGTCCTCGCGGGCGCTTCGCGAGGCCCGGCGGCCCGAGGCGCCGCAGCGCGGCCGGCGTGCCGAAGCGCGCGAGCCGCGCGAGCCGCCGCGCGTGGCCGCCGAGCACCGCCAGCAGCGCGAGCCCGAGCCCGATCGGCACGAGCACGAGCAGCATCGGCGCGTCGACGAAGCGCATCATGGCAGCGGCCCTCGCCGCCACAGGAGCAGCAGTTCGAGCAACAGCGCGCCGACGGCGATGCCGAGGGGCCAGCGATAGAGGTCCGTGAAGCGCACGAAGCGCTGCGCGCGGATCGGCGTGCGCTCCAGCGCGTCGATCTGTTCGTAGATGCGCCGCAGCGCCTGTGCGTCGCGCGCGCGGAAGTAGCGGCCGCCGGTCGTGCGCGCGATGTCCTCGAGGAGCGTCTCGTCGATCCGCACGGGGCGGTTCTCGTAGCGCAAGCCGAAGACGCCGCGCCCGACCGGCACCGGTGCGACGCCTTCGCTGCCGACGCCGATCGTGTAGACACGCATCTCGAGCGCGGCCGCGGCCTGCGCGGCGGTGCGCGGGTCGATGCTGCCGCGGTTGTTCTCGCCATCGGTCAACAGCACCATGACGCGGGAGCGTCCGGTCGCCCCGCGCAGGCGATTCGTCGCCGTCATGAGGGCGGTGCCGATCGCGGTACCGTCCTGGAGTTGCCCGGGTTGGAGATTGTCGACCGCGGCGAGCAGCACCGGGTAGTCGAGCGTCAGCGGCACCTGCGTGAGCGCCTCCCCCGCGAACGCGACGAGGCCGACCTCATCGACGCGGCGCCCGGCGATGAACTCCTTGATCGTCTCCTTCGCGACGGTGAGGCGATTGTCCGGCTGGAAGTCCTCGGCGAGCATCGAGCTCGAGACGTCGAGCGCGAGCACGATGCTGATGCCATCGCCGCGGATCGTCTCGGCGCGGGCGCCGGCGCGCGGCCGCGCCAGCGCCGTGACCGCCGCGACGATCGCGATGAGGCGCAGCACCGTGAGCGCGCGGGCCGCCCACTGGCCCCGCTTCGGGCCACGGGCGAGGAGCTCCACGCGCGCGTGCAGCAACGCCGCCGGGCGGCGCTTGCGGCGCCACCAGAGCCACGCGAGCACCGGGACGAGCGCGAGGAACGCCCATGGCAACGCGAAGTCGATCGTCGCAAGGCGGTTCATCGCGTCACGCCTCGCCGCGCGCGAGCCGCCGACGCAGCGAGCGGCGTCGGGCGCGTGGCTGCGTGATGCGCCGGGCGGCGAGCGCCGTCTCCACGTCGCGCACGATCGCGCGCGCCTCGGCGGCGATCTCACGCGCCTCGCCGTCCGTCACCGGGGCCGCGGCGAAGGCGACCGGCTCCGCGCGCAGCAGGACATCGGCGACGCGTTCGGGCAGCACGGGGAACTCGGCGCCGAGTAGGGCGCCGGCCACCTCGCGGGGCGTCAACGATGGCGTGGCCTGCGGGAAGCGTGCGGCGACGTACTGGCGCAGGATGTCGACGTGCACGAGCGCATGCCGGCCCGGCTCTCCCGCTTCGATCAGGCCGAGCCCCGCCGCCCGCTGGAACGCCTCGTGCGCGACCGTGGCCGGGTCGGGGCCCTCCGGCACGGCGAGCGCGCGACGCGTGCGCCACGCGCGCCAGGCCCAGACCGCGAGCGCGGCGACGACGGCCAACCCGAGCCAGAGACGCCACCACCAACTCCCGACGGGGAGCGGCGCGCGCGCAGGCCGTGGTACACGGCCGGTGCTGTCCGCCGGCAGCACCGAGCGGATGTTCACCGGCGGGAGCGTCACGCGGAAGCGCTGGTCGGCGCCGTTCGCGCGGACGGTGATGTCGTTGAACCGCAGCGCGCGCTGACCGGTGTCCCACGCGATGAGGCGGTAGGTCGCCGTGCGGTCGATGATGCCGCCGGAGGATGCGTCACGGATCGCGCGCGGGTCGAGCGGCTCGATGCCCTCGGTCGAATCGGGGAGCGCCGGGAAGCGCACCTCGCTGCCGAGTGGCGCGCGCACGCGCAGCTCGACGGTGATCGGTTCGCCGATCGCCGGCGCCTCGGGGGAGACGCGCGCGTTGACGACGGGGCGCAGCGTGGTCTCCTGCGCGGATGCCACGCCGGCAAGCGGGACGGCGGCGAACGCGACGACGAGCGCGCGGCGCATGCGTCGCGCTCAGCGCCGCCGCGCACGCGTCTCGCGCGTGCGGAAGAAGCGCAGCAGCGGGTCGACGTACGAGCGCTCGAGCGGCACGACGACCTCGTCGACCGCGAGGCGGCGCAACAAGGACTGCCGCGCCGTACGCTCGGCGTTCACGCCGGCGGCGTACTGGGCGCGGACGACCGGGTCGCTCAGGTCGACCTCGAGCAGCCGCCCGGTCTCGGCATCGACGAGGCGTACGACGCCGGCGTCGGGCAGCGTGCGCTCCGAGGGATCATCGAGCACGACCGCGACGACGTCGTGCCGTTGCGCGAGGCGCGTGAGGGGCTTCTCGAGCGCATCGCTCACGAAGTCCGAGAGCACGAACACGATGCTGCGGTGGCCGAGCAGGCGCGCCGCGTAGTCGAACGCGGCGCCGAGGTCGGTCGCGCGCGAGCCCGGCGGCCAGGCGAGCACGTCGCGCACGAGGCGCAGCGCGTGGCGACGCCCCTTCCGCGGCGGCACGACATGCTCGACGCGGTCGGAGTGCATGAGCAGGCCGACGCGATCGTTGTTGCGCGTCGCGGTCAGCGCGAGCACCGCCGCCAGCTCGGCGGCGACGCCTTGCTTGTCGCGGTCGCCGGCGCCGCCGCGGCTCGAGCCCGAGCAGTCGACGAGGAGCAGCACCGTGAGCTCGCGCTCCTCGACGTAGCGCTTGACGAAGAGCCGCCGCATGCGCGCGCTCACGTTCCAGTCGATCGTGCGCACCTCGTCGCCGGGCTGGTACTCGCGCACCTCGG
>CAYSAR010000183.1:0-5001 GCA_964428985.1 uncultured Gemmatimonadaceae bacterium
GGACGAATAAGGGGAACTTCACTTCGGCCAAAGGTACGGGGGTCATGCTGGCTACGTGAAACGGGGATGATGCGGAACCCCGCATCATCCCCGCCCCCGGCAGCCCGCATGACCCCCGTACCCATCGCCGCCGGGCAGTTCTCCCTATCCAGCTCCCAGCAACGAAGTCAGTTGAAGCGGATGGTCAGGCTCGCACGAAAGCCAGTCAGGTCGGTCGCGTCCCCCGTGCCCAGATCATAGAGATTCCCGATGCTGTACCCGAGCGACGGGTACATCGAGAACGGCGCCGCGTCGAATCGCACGCGCACGTCGAGGTTCGTGAGTTGGCCGGCGCGATCGCCATCGACCTGCCAGAAGCGGCCTTCGAGGCTCGGCTGGAAGAGGACGGGGCCGAGCTCCATGCTGTACGCCGCGTTGAGGTTCGCGACGTTCTCCGCCGGCGCGTCGCCGTCGAAGCGCTGGCCCTTCATCCGATAGAGGTTCCACCCGGAGATGTAGAGGTCGCCGTTGCCGAGCGGCGTCATCCAGGTGCCGTTCAGCGTCAGGCGGTCGCCGGTGCTCGCCGTCGTGCGTCCAGAGCCGTCGCTCGTGGTGTCGACGGCATCGGCGCCGTACGCGGAGAACGCGACGCCAAGCGAGACCTGTCCGTCGCCCACGGGCCGATCTGCCCCGACGCGCACGCGGTACTCGTCGGCTGGCGTGAAGCGGAACTCGCTCGACGAGAGCGAGAACGCGCTGAACTCGGTCGACTTCCGCATGCTCGCGCCGAAGCCGACGTTCCACGAGCCCATCGCGCGGGCCATCGCGATGCCGCCGGTGCCGGCGAAGCCGTTGCCCATCGAGCTGATCGGGTAGTTCAGGAAGTCATTGCCGATCTGCCCTGCGGCCTCGACCTGGTCCTGCGCGACTGTGTACTGCCCGGTCGGCAGGTTCACGCCCATCGTGAAGACCACGAGCCCGCTGCCGAGCGTGAAGTTGCCGCGGATCTGCGTATCGGTCAGGCCGCTGACGCGGCTGCTCGACGCGCCCCCCGTCTTGAGCTCCGAGGTCGCGAACGCCGTCGTCACGTCGACATTGAAGCGGTCGCTGAACGGCAAGAGCACGACGACGGGCACCGCCATCTGTGAGATCGTGCGCTCGCCGGCGCCGCTGCCGAGCGTGTACTGCGTGAAGTGCGGCGCGACGATCGCGCCCGTGCCGCCGAGTCCCTGCGCGCCGAGCGGACCGCCGAGGAGGGCGATGGCCGCGAGCGCCAGTGCGTGCGTGGATGACCGGTTCGTCATGGGTGGCGTCGCTCAGGGACGGGTGATGATGATGACGACCTGCCCCGTGCGGCGGCCCGGATCGTCGGTGCGGGTCGCGTTGCTCGGCCCGTCCAGCGTCGGCACGGCCGGCCGGCCCTGCACGCGCGTGTCATTCGCGACCGGCGTGATCGTCGACGGATTCACGTCGAGCACGGTGCTGCGCAGCGTGTTCTCGATGCCGCCGAGGCCGGTCGAGATCTCGCCCTGCGACGCGGCGCTGACCTGCTCGCCCTCGATGGACGAGCCGAGGTTCGCCTCGATGCTCGCGGCCGAGACCTGCGTGCCGGTCGCGGCGGCCTGCGCCGTCTGCAAGCGTGCCGAGGCGGCGCTGAACGCCGGGTCGAGCGAGCGCGCGTTCTCGAAGAAGCGCGCCGCGTCCTGGAAGCGTCCGTCGTCCGCCGCCTGGAGCCCGCGGCTGTACGCGAGGAACGCGTTGAGGTTCGTCGTCGGGCGGCGCTCGACGAGCTGCCGCTGAGCCGGCGTCAGCTGGACGCCGAGTTGGTCGAAGATCCGGAAGACGAGCTCCTTCTGCATCGTGAAGAGCTGGTCGAGCTGGTTCGAGACCTGCGCCGGCTCGCCGATCTGTCCGCTCTGCACCTGCACGACGCGCGACGCCATCGTGATCGAGTTGCCGCTCTGCACCAGGTTGCCGCTCACGAGGCGGCCGGCTTGGATCAGGCGGCCGGCGCGCACGCTCGTCGCGTCGTCGACGCGCCCCGACTGCGAAAGCTGGATCTCGTCGGCGATCGCCTGCATGCGGTCGCGCTCGACGATCGTGAGCGAGGGCGCCCGGCTCAGGTCGGTGATCATGAGCTCGGCCAGACCGCGCTCGAGCGGGCGCAGCTCTTCGCTGCACGAGCAGACCATCGGCGGGACGGCGATCGTCGTCATCGGGCCCGGCTGCTGCGCGAGCGTCGCCTCGTTCGCCACCGCGCGCTTCGCCGCCGCCTCGACCTCCGCCGCCGAGAGCGCGACGAGGCGCGCCCGAATCTGGTTCTTCACGCGCCGCGTCTTCCCGACGGCGAGATAGCCGTCATACGCCGCACGCGCGTTCGTCAGGTCGCCGAGCGCCTCGGCGCTCAACCCCGCGTAGAGCGCGCTGACGCCGTCCTTCGGGTCGAGTCGCCGCGCATGGTCGAGCACGGTGCGCGCGTCCTGGTAACGCTGTGCCTTGTAGTACGCGACGCCGAGCGCGCGCAGCGCCGCGACGCTCGACGGGTTCGCCGCACGGGCGGCCTCGAGCTTCGCGATCGCGTCGCGCGAACGCTGCGCCTCCGCCGGCGGCGCGGCGAGCGCAAGGAGGAGGAAGAGGACCAACGGTCGAACGAGGCGCATCACGTCTCCTAGCGGTCAGGGTCCAGCATGTCTTCGAATCGCAGCCACTGCTTGTAGAAGTAGAGGTCGACGTAACCGGTGGTGCCGTTGCGGTTCTTGAGGAAGAGGAACTCGGTGCCCCCCTCCACGCCGCCGCCCGGGTGGTACATCTCCTCTCGATATATCGCCGCCACCACGTCGGCATGGTGACGGATCGCGTCCTTCGCGCCGAAATCGGCGAGCGTCGGGCGATGGTCGGTCGCCGCGCCCTCGCGCCCCCGTAGGTGCGCGATGAGCACGAGCGCGACGCCATGCTCGAGCGCCGCCCCCTTGAGCGTGCGCACGACGCGCGCCTGCTCGTCCTCCAGCGGCAGCTCGCCCGATGGCACGAGCCCCTGGAGCGAATCGACGAAGATCACGCCGGCATCGTGCCGGTCCTTGCCTTCGACGATCTGCCGCACGAGCGACTGCACATCGGGCGAAGCGACCTCGACCTTCGGACCGGCATCGCGCAGGCGTACCGCCGCCGCGCCCACGCTCGCCCGCGCGACGTCATCGAGCTTGCCCGAGCGCAGGTCGTCGACCGTCGCCCGTCCCTCGATCGCGACCGCGCGCTCCATGACGCGCTCGGCCGTCATCTCCGTCGTGAAGAAGCGCACCGCGCGGCCGTCCTGGGCCATGCGGAGCGCCATCGCGAGCGCCAACGCCGACTTCCCGCTCCCGACGTCGCCGCCGAGGACGATGAGGTCCCCCGCGCGAACGCCGCCGCCCAGCCACCGATCCACGCTCGGGAAGCCGGTGCTCGTGGTGTCGCTCGCCGCCGTCCCGTCCGCGGCAAGGTCCACCCGGCGCATCACGCGCGAGATTGGAGAGAGATCTTTCAGCAACGAGTGGGAGATATGAGGTGGGAGGTGAAAGGATCGTGCGGGTAGGGGCGCCGAGCGTTTCCCGGCGCCCCCCTGCCACCTTCCACCTCCCCTCGGCAGTTAAGCTACCGTTCGCCCGGGAACCCCGGCAAGCACGCGCGCTTCGCGCAGGCGATCGCCGAGCCGAGCCAGCTCGGAACGTGACGCTTTGTCGAGGTGGGGCGCGGTGACATCGGTCACCGCGGCGAGCGCCTCGGCGGCGGCGGACCGGTCGTCGGCCGAGCTGGCGGCGAAGGCCCGGAGCAGGGCCGTCCGGGCCCGGGCCGGGAGGGTCAGTGCACCCAGCCAAAGGCGCGCCGCCTCCGCGCGGGCAACGCGGGCCGCGCGCGGCAACGGATAGGGAGCGCAGAGGCCCTCAAGCAGCCGCACCGCCATCACCGTGCCGAGCAGCGCCTCGCGGGCGCCGCCCAGCGCCGACCGCGCAGCAAGCGCGACGAGCGCCGGGCAGGGGGGCAGCGCGCGCGGGACGGCGAAAGGAGGGACGGCGTCGGGCACAGGCTCAAGCTGGCGGTGCCCGCTGCCCGCGGCAACTATCTTGGGGAGGATATGCGCGTCTATCGCCGGCTGCTCCGCTACCTGCGTCCGCACGCCTGGCGCCTCGGGGGGAACGTCACGTTCAACATCGTGGCCGCCGCGCTCGACGGCGTCGCGTTCACGCTGCTGATCCCGTTCCTCAACACGCTGTTCAGCCAGCCCCAGGTCGCGACGCAGATGGGGTGGCTCACGCGCGTGCAGGAATGGCTCATCGGGCCGTTCCTCGACCCGGCCGACCCGATGGGGTCGCTGCTCAGCGTGATCCTCGTGATCATCGCGATGGTCGTCGTGAAGAACGCGTTCCTCTGGGGCGGCGGGCTCTTCGGCGCGTCGCTCCAGGAGCACATCACGCGCGACCTGCGCGCGTCGGTCTTCTCGCACATGCAGCGCCTGCCGCTCACCTGGTTCGGCCGCACGAAGACGGGGCAGGTGATCTCGCGCATCCTCGCCGACACCGAGCAGACCAAGGCGATCCTCGCCGAGGTCGCGACGCGCACGATCGCGAACGTCGCGACGATCCTCGTGACGATCGTCATCCTCTTCACGATGTCGCCGCGGCTCACGCTCTACGCGCTCGTCATCGCGCCGCTCGTGATCGGCCTGCTCCAGCCGATCCTGCGCAAGCTGCGCAAGGGCCACCGCCGGCTGCGCAACGAGTACGGCGAGATCACGAGCGTGCTCCAGGAGGTCGTGAGCGGCGTGCGGCTCGTGAAGTCGTTCCGCGGCGAGCCGTACGAGGACGAGCGCTTCCTCGGCGCGTCGGCGCGCTACGCGCGGGGCATGACGCGCATCCAGCGGCTCTCGCTGCTCGCCGACCCGCTCACCGAGGTGCTCGGCACGGTGATGGCCGTCGGCATCCTCTGGCTCGGTGCGCAGGAGGTGCTCGATCCGGCCCGGGCGTCGATGGCGGGGGGCGCGCTGAT
>CAYSAR010000184.1:0-4974 GCA_964428985.1 uncultured Gemmatimonadaceae bacterium
GGACATGGACATCAGTTCTCCGGTGGGAGGGTGTGGTCCTGCTGCCGTGCGAGCCAGGCTCGCGCCGCCTCGAGTGCCGCGTCGCGGCCGGCCCGGAGGTCGGCTCGCGTGAGCGGCGTGACGACGTCCGGCTGCACGCCCACGCCCTCTGGGCGGCGACCGATGGCGTCCTCGTGGTCGGCGATGACGTGCATGAGCACGTCACCATTGGGGAGTCGCGTCGCCAGTGCGGGGAGCGCCTCGCCCGCGCTTGGTACCCCGAACACGCGCGCACGGCCCAGCGCCTGCATGCCGGACGCGAAGAACTCGGAGGTGCTGGCGGTGAACTCGTCGGTGAGGATCGCCACCGGCGCGCCGATCACGCCGTGCCGCACGGCGGCGCGATCGACGAGCCGGGGGTTGGCGACGAAGCGCAGGGTCGCCCCGCGCCCGCGGAGCATGCCGAGCGACGTCGCCGTGTCGAGGAAATGGCCCGAGACGCCGCCGAGCATGCCGATGATGCCCCCGGGGTTGCCGCGCAGGTCGATGACGATGCCGCTCGCCCCGCGCGACGCGAAGAGCAGGGAATCGAGGCGCGGCGCGATGGCGGGGAACCAGGCGCTGAACGTCACGTACGTCGCGGGCATCGCCTTGCCGCGCACGGCGAGCGGCTCGGCGCGTGCGTCGATGATGAGCGCCGGAAGGTTGCCGACCTTCGTTGTCGTGCCGGTGAGCGGCGCGCGGACGAGCGCGACCTCGCGCGTGCGCGCGCCGCGTCGCCGGAGCCAGCCACGTCGCCGCTCCTCGGCCACCGTCAGCCGCAGCGTGTCACCGGCGTCGCCGGCAAGGAGGCGGACGCCGATGAGCGTGATGAACTTGCGTCGGTCGCGGTCGGTGCCATCGGGCGACGCGCTGATGGCCAACTGCCGGATGGAGTCGGTCGTGATGCCGCGGATCGCGGCGACGACGTCCCCCGGCTCGATGCCGGCGAGCGCCGCCGGCCCATTGGCCGTGACACGCCATGCGACGAGCGTGTCGCCGATCATGCGCAGGTCGAGACCGGCCGTGCCCTGCGTGGCGTCGCCTCCTCCGCCGCCCGCTCCCTCGGCCGCGACCTCGGCCGCGAACGCACTGCGCGGGATGAGGACGAAGTGCGATTGCTTCGGCACGGCGATGAGCTCGCGGATGATCGTGCGCACATCACGCTCGTCGTCGGTCGCGGCGGCACGCGCGCGCAGCGAGTCCTGCACGGCGCGCCAGCGTCCGTTCACGAGCGCGGTGTCCCAATACGTGCGCGCGATCGCGGCCCAGGCGGAATCGTACGTCGCGAGGAGCGTGGCGTCCTGCGCACGGGCGCCAGACGGCAGGAGAGCCGCGCACGCGAGGAGCGCGGTGCAGGCGAGGCGGCTGGGCCGTCGGAGGGAGACTGATGCCACGCGAGAACGATAGTTATAGTAAGGCGTGCCAGCCACCATCCTCGAGCCCTCCGAGTGCCGCGCCTTGGTGCGCGAGCTCGCGCAGTCCCGTAATCCTGACGTTTGGGTCTACCGATTCCGTGACGAACGTCACGGCTGGACCCTCTCGATCGCGACCCACGCCGAGCCCGGCTCGGGGAAGCTCTCGCTGGGCGGGTTCCGCATCGCGCCGGTGGAGCGCGTGGAGTCGCCGGGCTTCACGACCGATCGCGAGGCGATCGCGCTCGCGATGGGGATGGAGGAGAAGGTCCACTGGTCGCGCGTGATCGGCGTCGGCGGTCCGCTCGCGCTGCGCGATCTCGGGCGCGTCGTCGGCGGCAAGTGCGTGCTCGCGCCGACGCCCGACGCGCGCGTCGGCCAGCCGAACGATGCCGCGCTGCTCGACTTCGCGGTCGCGTGCTTCAAGGAGGTCGAGTCCTCCGCGCGCATCCACGTGACGACGGGGCAGGACCTCGGCCACGGCCTCATGCACGACGGACGCACGCAGTCGCTCGTCTACATCCACGACCGCTTCGATGGCAGCGTCGTCGCCGACACGTCGCAGCCGACGGCCGAGGGCAACTACCGACTGCTCGAGGGGATGCTGCGCGCGTGGTCGATTCCCGTCGCGCAGGCGACGATCGGCCTGATCGGTTGTGGCAACATCGGCATGCACATCGTGCAGCGCCTGCGCGAGGATCACCCTGGCGTCACGCTCCTCGTGTGCGAGTCGCGCGCCGAGCGGCGGCGCGAACTCGAAGCGCTCGGCATCCGCACGTTCTCCGCGTCGGAGAAGCCGGCGTTCGTGCGCGAGCCGATGGATGCGCTCGTCGTGAACGCGGCCGGCGGCACGCTCGACCCAGACACGGTGCAGGGCTGCGTCGCGAACGCGCGGCTTCGCGTGATCTGCGGCAGCGAGAACCTCGCGATGCCGGTGCCGACGATGGCGCGCGCGCTGCGCCTCGCCGAGAAGGTCTATGCGCCGACCGAGCTCGGCGGGATGATGGGGTACCTCACCGCGGTCGAGGAGTATCTCTCCAGCGTCGAGCGCGTGCCGTTCGACGTGCGCACGATGCTCATGGCGGCACGGCGGCTCGAGGAGGCGGGGTACGAGGCGACGGCGCGCATCATCGCGGGCGGGCACCAGGAGACGTTCGAACAGGCGGTCACGAAGTTGTACGCCGAGCCACGGACGACCTGATCGGCACTTGACTCGCGGGCCCGCGTGCGTCCATCTTCCCGTCGCACGAGACAACCGAAGCCCGTGGTCATTTGCCGCGATTGCCGCCACGCTAAACAACGAGCTAAAACGCCTCCGCCCGCGGCACTTGCCGTGGGCTTCGTGCTTCCGGTCGGTGCCCGGCACCCGATGAGCGGCCCTCCCGAACGGGAGGGCCTTTGCGTTCCTCGCGGCTCCACTTCCAGCGCGGGTCGCACGGATGACGGAGCGTCCACCACGCAGGACCGACCGGTCGTATCGCATCGTCCTGCCATCACTGCCGCTCGAGTGCGGCGCGACGCTGCGGCACCCGCGGGTCGCGTTCCACCTCGAGGGCGCGATCTCGCCACGGCGCGACAACGTCGTGCTCGCGATCCACCCGCTCACCGGCTCCTCGGACGTCATGTCGTGGTGGCGCGGCGTCGTCGGGCCGGGCCTCGCGCTCGACACGCGGCGCTTCGCGGTGCTCGCGCCGAACCTCATCGGCTCGTGCTACGGGAGTACCGGTCCGTCTGCGCTCACCCAGGACTTCCCGCCGGTCACGACGCGCGACCAGGCGCGCGCGATCGGCGGGCTGATCGAGCACCTGCGCATCCCGCGTGTCGCGCTCGTGACCGGTGGGTCGCTCGGCGGCATGGTGGCGATGGAGTTCGTCGCGACGTTCCCGCGCCGCGCGTGCGCGGCGGTGGTGTTCGCGGCGCCGGCCAAGGCGAACGCCGCCGCGCTCGGTTGGGTGCACGTGCAGCGCGAGGTGCTCCGCGCCGCCGGTGAAGAGGGGCTCGCGCTTGCCCGACAGATCGCGATGCTCACGTACCGCACGCCGACGGGTCTCCAGCGCCGGTTCGGCGGCGGCGAGGACGGGGCGACCGGACGCGCGGTGCGTGAGTGGCTGCACGTGCATGGCGAGCGGCTGGGTACGCGGTTCACCCGAGCCAGCTACCTCGCGCTCCTCGACGCGATGGACACGCACGACCTCGCGCGGGGCCGCGGTGGCGTCGGCGAACGCCTGCGCCAGAGCGGCTCCCGGCTCATCGGCGTCGGCATCCCCGGTGACCTCGTCTATCCCGCCGAGGAGGTGGGCGCCTGGGTCGCGGCGGCGGGTGGAGCGTATCGCGCCATCGATTCCGACGTCGGCCACGACGCGTTCCTGCTCGAGACGCAGCAAGTCAGCGCGATCCTCGCCGAGGCGCTCGATGGATCGACCGACGACGATCTCCAGGCGGTGCCCTTCGTGCCGGCGGAGGTCGCATGACGCGCACCATCCATGTCGCGCTCGCCGGCTGCGGCACCGTCGGCGGCGCGCTGCTCGACCTCCTCGCGCGCCACGGCGCCGAGCTCGAGCGTCGCGCCGGCCTGCGCTTCGTCGTCACGCGCGTGCTCGTGCGCGACGCGCTCCTGCCGCGGTCGACAGCCGTCGACCGCGCGCTGCTCACCGCCGAACTCGGCGAGTTCCTCGCCGCGCCGGCCGACGTCGTGGTCGAGGCGATCGGCGGCACGATGCACGCCGACGTCATCGCGCGGCACGCGCTCGTGCGCGGTCGTCGGCTCGTCACCGCGAACAAGGCCTTGCTGCGCGCCGCGGGGCCGTCGCTCGCCGCGCTCGCGTCGCAGCATCGCGCCGCCGGTGCGGCGCTCGACTTCGAGGCGGCGATCGGCGGTGGCGTGCCGATCGTGCGGCTCTTGCGCGAAGCGCTCGCCGGCCACGGCATCACCGCGATCCGCGGCGTGCTCAACGGCACGACGAACTACGTGCTCTCGCGCGCCGAGCGCGGCGCGAGCTTCGGCGAAGCGGTCCGTGCGGCGCAGCGCGCCGGGTTCGCCGAGGCCGATCCCACACGCGACCTCGACGGCACCGACGCCGCCGACAAGATCGCGGTGCTCGCCTGGCTGGCGTTCGGCGCGGACCCCGCACGACTCGATGTCCGCTGCCGCGGCATCACGCCCGATCGTGCGGCCGCGGCGCGCGAGGCGGCGCGCGACGGTCGCGCGCTTCGGCTCGTCGCGACCGCGGTGAAGGTCGGCGGCGGCGTCCACGCGAACGTCGCGCCGAAGGTGCTCCATCGCGACGATCCGCTCGCACGCGCCGTCGACGAACAGAACGTCATCGAGATCGAGAGCGAATCGAGCGGCACCGTCACGCTCGCCGGCGCCGGTGCCGGCGGCAGCGCGACCGCCGCCTCGCTGCTCGCCGACCTCCTCCACGCGTCGGCGCCGCTCCCGGCGTCGGCCCTCGCCTGCGCCTGACCATGCCCTCTCCCTCACCTGACGTAGTCACCATGCATCCGACCACCGCCGCCATCCGCATCCAGGCCACGCGTTCCG
>CAYSAR010000185.1:0-4950 GCA_964428985.1 uncultured Gemmatimonadaceae bacterium
CAGCTCATCGCGATGCTCGTGCGCTCGTCCACCTGCGTGACGACACCGATGAGGCCATCGGCGCCGACGACGGCGCTGAAGCGCTCGACGCCGTCGCGCTTGCCGGCCGAGAGCACGAACGTGAACTCGTCCCCCATGCCGCGCCCGACGAGCGCCTCGGCGGGGATGAACCCCCAGCGCAGCGCGCGTCCGAGGCCGAGCAGCGCGCGGAGCCGCGCGTTCTCCGCCTCGAGCTCGTCGAGGCGCATCGAGCGCGCGACGAGCGAGTCGGTCGCGAGCGCGATCGAATCGGTGGCCATGAACGAGCGGCGCGCCATCGAGGCGCGGGCCTGCAGCGCGACGAGTGGTCCGACGAGGTTCCCGCGCACGACCCGGGCGACGGCGTCGCGCGGCGTCGCCGGGAGGATCAGCAGCACGAGGGCGCAGACGGCGCAGAGGACGGCGATCGCCGTGTCGGCCCGCGTGTCGGTCCTGGCACCGCGTGGCACGAGGGGCCCGCCCTCAGGTGCTCAGCACCGACCAGTACTTCTCCTCGTCGTCGAGGATCCGACCGCACCCGCGCACGACGCAGGTCAGCGGGTCCTCGTCGACGTGGATCGGGAGCCCGGTCTCCTGCGTGAGGAGCACGTCGAGCCCGCGGATCAGCGCGCCGCCGCCGGTCATCACGATGCCGCGATCCACGATGTCGCTCGCGAGCTCGGGCGGCGTGATCTCGAGCGCGCGCCGCACCGCGTTGACGATCTGCTGGATCGGCTCCTGGATCGCCTCGCGGATCTCGGCCGAGTGCACGCGCACCGTCTTCGGGATGCCGGAGACGAGGTCGCGGCCCTTCACCTCCATCTCGCGCTCCTCGCCCATCGGCGCGGCGCTGCCGATCTGGATCTTGATCTGCTCGGCCGTCGGCTCGCCGATGAGCAGGTTGTAGCTCTTGCGCATGAACTGCACGATGCTCGCGTCGAGCTCGTCGCCGCCCGTGCGGATCGACGTGTCGCTCACGAGCCCCGAGAGCGCGATCACCGCGATCTCCGTCGTGCCGCCGCCGATGTCGATCACCATGTTGCCCGTCGGCGTCTCCACCGGCAGGCCGACGCCGATTGCCGCCGCCATCGGCTCGGCGACCATGAACACCTCCTTCGCGCCGGCGCCGAGCGCCGAGTCACGCACCGCGCGACGCTCCACTTCCGTGATGCCGCTCGGCACGCAGACGATCACGCGCGGCTTCACCTGGAAGATGTGGTTCTTGATGATGAGCTCGAGGAAGAAGCGCAGCATCTTCTCGGTGACATCGAAGTCGGCGATGACGCCGTCCTTCATCGGGCGCACGGCGATGACGCCCTCGGGCGTGCGACCGAGCATGCGCTTCGCCTCGAGGCCCACGCCCTTGATGCGCTTCGTCTCGCGATCGATCGCGACGACGGAGGGCTCGTTGAGCACGATGCCCTCGCCCTTCACGTAGATCAGCGTGTTCGCCGTCCCGAGGTCGACGGCGATGGCGTTCGCCGCGAGGAAACCGCCTTTCTTGAAGAACGGCCAACGCATGGTCTATGGGTTCTCGCTCGTCTGGGAAGGAAAGACGGCTGAGCGCGGCAGCGCGTAACTGGGCTTCCGAGGGGAACTTACCGTGGGGGGTCATACCCCGACAACTCTGCGATGGATGAGGGGGTGCGGGTGGTGGAGACGGCCCGGCGATTCGAGTCGCGGGGAGTGGTGCGAGATGCCCGGTGCGAGGAGAGGCCGGATGCGAGCAGGGCGCGACGGCTGACCGCCGACGCGCCCTGCTACCTGCCACCTGCCCTCTGCCACCAGCAGTTCACTTCACGAACTGCGCCGGCTCGTGGAAATCCATCCCGAACGCCTCCGCCACGCCGGCGTACGTCACCTTGCCGTCGACGACGTTGAGGCCCTTCAGGAGCGCCGGGTCCTCGCGCAGCGCCTGCTTCCAGCCCTTGTTCGCGAGCTTGAACGCGTACGGGAACGTCGCGTTCGTGAGCGCGAGCGTCGACGTGCGCGGCACGCCGCCGGGCATGTTCGCGACACCGTAGTGGATGATGCCATCGACGGTGTAGACCGGGTTCTCGTGCGTCGTCGCCTTGATCGTCTCGACGCACCCGCCCTGGTCGATCGCGACGTCGACGATCACCGCGCCCGGCTGCATGAGCTTGAGGTCCTCGCGACGGATCAGCTTCGGGGCCTTCGCGCCGGGCAGCAGCACGCCGCCGACGACGAGGTCGGCGGTCGAGATCGCTTCGAGGATGTTCGCGCGGTTCGAGAAGATCGTCTGCACGTTCGCCGGCATGACATCGCTCAGGTAGCGCAGCCGCGGCAGCGACGTGTCGAGGATGATGACCTTCGCGCCCATGCCGGCCGCCATTTTCGCCGCGTTCACGCCGACGACGCCACCGCCGAGGATAACGACCTTCGCCGGCGCGACGCCGGGGACGCCGCCGAGGAGCACGCCGCGGCCGCCATACAGCTTCTCGAGGTACTTCGCGCCTTCCTGCACCGCCATGCGGCCGGCGACCTCGGACATCGGCGTGAGCAGCGGGAGCTCGCGCGACGGCAGCTCGACCGTCTCGTACGCGATGCAGACCGCGCCCGACTCCATGTGCGCGCGCGTCAGCGCCTCGTCGGCGGCGAAGTGCAGGTAGGTGAAGATCACCTGGCCCTTGCGCATGCGCGGCCACTCCGGCGCGATGGGCTCCTTCACCTTGATGATCATGTCCGCTTCCTTCCAGACCGCGTCGGCGGTCGGGAGGATCTTCGCGCCGACGGCGACGTACTGCTCGTCCGGGAACGCACTTCCCTCGCCGGCGCCCTTCTCGACGTACACCGTATGACCAGCCGCGACGAGCGCCTCGGCCCCGGCGGGCACGAGGGAGACGCGGTTCTCGTTGGTCTTGATCTCTTTCGGGATGCCGATCTTCATGAGTGGAGATGGGAAATGTGAGAGGGAAGACGTGAGTCGGAGAGCGGAGCTGGAGGACCATCCTCACATCTCCCATCGCCCATCTCACATCTTGAGTGGCCCAAGCCGAACGATCGTCTGCGCGTCCGGCCGATAGAAATCTCGACAAACGTCCCGCACTTCTCCAGCCGTGATGGCGTCGATGCGGGCGAGGACCTCGTCGAGCGGACGATATGGCTCATCGTAGAGCTCGATCGCCGCCGCGCGGTACATGCGAGCCGTCACGCTCTCCATCGACAGCGTGACCTGGCCCTTGAGCTGCCGCTTCCCCATCTGGAGCTCGTCCTCGGGGATGCCCTGCTCGGCGAGCCGCGCGAGCTCGGCGTTGACCGCGGCGACGGCCTCGTCGGCGCGCTCGGGCGCGCAGCCGACGTAGATGCCCTGCGAGCCGGCCGTCGCGTTGAAGCTGTGGAACGCGTGGACGGAGTACGCGAGGCCCAGCTCCTCGCGCACGCGCTGGAAGAGGCGCGAACTCATGCCACCGCCGAAGAGCGTGCTCACGAGCATGAGCGCGTGGCGCCGCGGATCGCCGTACGGCACGGTCGCGTTGCCGAACACGAGGTGGGCCTGCTGCGAGTCCCGGTCGATGTGGCGCACCGCCGGTGCGGCCGCACGGGCCGCCGGCACCTCCAGGCGGCGGTCATCGCCGCGCGCGAGCGCGTCCCACCCCGTGCGCGCGAGCACATCGAGCAGCTGCTCGTGCGTGAGATTGCCGGACGCGGCGACGACGACCTGCGACGGCCGGTACGCCCGCTCGTGCAGCGCACGCAGGTCCGGCACCTGCAACGCGCCGACCGTCTCGCGCGTGCCGAGGATCTGGTAGCCGTACGGGTGGTCGCCCCAGAGCACCTCGTTGTGCAGCTCGAACACGAGGTCGTCCGGCGTATCGTCGACCATCGCGATCTCCTCGAGCACGACGCCGCGCTCGAGCTGGAGATCGGCGTCGCGCAACGCGGGCCGGAACATGAGGTCGAAGAGCACGTCGGCGGCCTGCGGCAGGTGCTCGTCGAGCACGCGCGCCTGGAACGAGGTGTGCTCGCGCCCGGTGTACGCGTCGAGCGCGCCGCCCAGCGACTCGAGCGCGAGGGCGATCTCCTTCGCGCTGCGCCGCTCGGTCCCCTTGAACACCATGTGCTCGAGGAAGTGCGAGACGCCCATCTTGTCGCGGCGCTCGTGGAGCGAGGCCGCGCGGACCCACGCCCCCAAAGCGACCGACCGTACCCCCGGCATCTGCTCCGAGAGTACGGTCAGTCCGTTCGGGAGGACGGTCCGCTGGACGCCGCGCTCATCGATCGACGCGGCCACCGAACCGGCCACGTCGATCACTCCCGGGAACGGCCTCCGCGGCCGCCACGCCCACGTTCGCCGCGCGGACGGTCGCCACGCGAGCGCTCGCTGCGCTCGCTGCGCTCGCCGCCGACCGCCGCGGCCTCGCCCTCGGCGTCCGACTCGCCCGCACCGTTGCCGTCGTTCGCCGGCGCCTCCGGCTTCGGCAGCAGCGCCTTCATCGAGAGTCGCAGGCGGCCACGCTCATCGCGATCGATGAGCTTCACCGTCACCTGCTCGCCCTTCTTGACGACGTCCTCCGGCTTCTCGACGCGCGTGTGGCGCATCTCGGAAACGTGGAGCAACGCCTCGGTGCCCGGCATGATCTCGATGAACGCGCCGAACGCCGTCACGCTCTTGACCGTGCCCTGGTAGGTCTCGCCGACGACCGGCTCGGCGGTGATCGCCTGGACCATCTGGCGCGCGCGCTCCATCGACTCGCCGCCGACGGCCGCGATCGTCACGAGGCCCGTGTCGTCGACCGTGATCTCGGCGCCGGTCTCGTCCTGGATGCCGCGGATCGTCTTGCCCTTCGGGCCGATGAGATCGCCGATCTTCTCGGGGTTGATCGTCATCGTCACGATGCGCGGCGCGTACGGCGAGAGGTCCGGCCGCGCCGACGGCAGCGCCTTCTCCATCTCGCCGAGGATGTGCATGCG
>CAYSAR010000186.1:0-3229 GCA_964428985.1 uncultured Gemmatimonadaceae bacterium
AGCGACGGGGATCGACTCGACCGCGGCGCTCCTCGGTTCGGCGCAACGCGTCGCGCTCCTCGAGTTGCTGCGCGGCGAGGACCAGTTGCTCGGCGCCGTGCAGCGCTTCGGGCGCTGGGCGATCGCGTGGGGCATCGTCGGGGCGCTGATCTTCGGCGTAGGCGCGTGGATCGTGCACATGCGCCTCTATCGTCCGGTGCAGCGCATGGAGGCGGCGGTCGGGCGCATCGCCGCCGGCGACCTCGACGCGACGGTGCCGGTGCACCGACGCGACGAGCTCGGCACGCTCGGCGAGCACCTCAACGCCATGACGGCGATCCTGCGCGACCGCGCCGCCGGAGAGACGCGACGGCGCGAGTCGCTCACCGAACGGTTCGGGCGCATACTCGACGAGTCGACGAACGAGATCGTCGTCTTCGACGGCGCGACGCTGCGCGCGGTGCAGGCGAACCGCGGCGCGCGCATGAACCTCGGCTATGCGCGCGCCGACATCGACGAGCTCACGCTGCCGGCGATGCTGAGCGGGATCGGGGAGGACACGTTGCGTGCGCACCTCGAGATCCTGCGGCGCGGGGAGCAGCCGCGGATCTTCCTCGCGACGCATCAATCGCGCCGCGACGGCTCGACGTACCCGGCCGAGACGACGCTCCAGTACTCGACCGATGGCGAGAGCAGCGTGTTCGTGACGGTGACCGAGGACGCCGGCGTGCGCGAGCGCGTGCGCGAACTCGACGTGCGCGTCCGCGACTTCGCGTTGCGCGAGCAGCGGTTGCTCAACGGCGGGGACCTCGGGGCGGCCTTGAACGCGATCACCGAGATGGCCACTGACGCGCTCGGCGCGGCGCGCGGCGGGATCTTCCGATCGTCGCGCGGCGTCATGAAGTGCGTCGCCTGCTTCGACGCGGGCGCGCGGACGTTCTCCGATGGCGGTGGTGCGCCATGGGAGAGCGACGTCGACTCGACGTTCCTCGACGCGCCGGTGCGGTCGGGGGGCAACCTGATCGGCTGGGTGCGGCTCGAGCCGAAGGATGGCCCGCGCAAGTGGACGGCGGAGGAGCACACGTTCGCCGGTGCGGTGGCCGAGCTCGTCGCGCGCGCGATCGACGCGCACGACAAGCGGACGCTCGAGCTGGAGCTCGCGCGCGTGCAGCGCATGGACTCGATCGGCCAACTCGCCGGCGGCATCGCGCACGACTTCAACAACATCCTCACGGCGATCCTCGGCAACCTCGAGTACTGCAAGTCGGAGTTGAAGCCGGGGGACGCGCTGACCGAGGCGATCGTCGAGGCGGAGGACGCGGCGCGGCGCGCCGCCGACCTCACGCGGCAACTGCTCGCGTTCGCGCGGCACCAGGTGCTCGACGCGCGCGTGCTCGACCTCAACGTCGTCACGCGCGACGCCGACCGCATGCTGCGGCGCCTCGTCGGCGCGACGATCGAGATGCGGACGCGGCTCGACCCGACGGTGCGACCGGTGAGGATCGCGCCGAGCCAGATGGAACAGGTCATGGTGAACCTCGTCGTGAACGCACGCGACGCGATGCCCGACGGCGGGCGCATCACGATCGAGACGCGCAACGTGACGCTTGATGCGGCGTTCGCGGCGGACCATCCGGAGGTCGCGCCGGGCGAATACGTGGAGCTCTCGGTCAGCGACAGTGGTGTCGGCATGGACCGCGCGACGCAGGAGCGCGTGTTCGAGCCCTTCTTCACGACGAAGCAGGTCGGAAAGGGGACAGGCCTCGGGCTCGCCGTTTGCTACGGCATCGTGCGCCAGGCGGGGGGCGTCGTGACGGTGCACTCCGAGGTCGGGCATGGCTCGCGCTTCAGCGTGTACCTGCCGGCGGTCGAGGGCGCCGCGGAGTCGCTCGGACGTGCGACGGGCGCGACTGCGGCCGGTGGTGATGAGACGCTGCTCGTCGTCGAGGACGATGCGTCGATCCGCGGGCTGCTCGTGCGCGCGCTGGCCTCGCGCGGGTATCGCGTGCTGCAGGCGGCCGATGGCGCCGAGGCGATCGCCGTGAGCCGTGCGCACGACGGGCCGATCGACCTCTTACTGACGGACGTCATCATGCCACGCGTCGGCGGCCCGGAGACGGCGCGTCGACTGCATCTCGAGCGCCCGACGGTGCCGGTTATCTATATGAGTGGGTTCACGGCCGAGGCGCTCGTCGATGGGAACGCGCCGGGGGCGGAGGCGTTCCTGTCGAAGCCGTTCACGCCGGAAGAGGCGGCGCGGCAGGTGCGCCAAGTGCTCGACGCCGCGAGGCGGATGTAGATTCCGGGCGTGGACGCGCTCGTCACGTACTTCGAGGGGATCCCCTCCACGCATCGCGCCGCGATCCTCGCCGGCGGCATCGCGTTCTTCTGGCTCTGGGAGAGCGCCGCGCCGGCGTTCGCGTTCGAGTATCGCCGGCTCCAGCATGCGTGGGTGAACATCTTCTTCACTGCGACGACGGTCGCGGTGAACTTCGCGCTCGCGTTCATCCTGCTCTTCGCGGCGGAGTGGACGGTGGCGCGCGAGGTCGGCGTGCTGTTCTGGATGGAGCACGCCCCGCTCTGGGTGCGGACGATCGTCGGGCTGTTGCTTCTCGACCTGATCTCGGCGTGGCTCGCGCATTGGGTGCAGCACAAGACGCCGGTGCTCTGGCGATTGCACCTGATCCATCACTCGGACACGCACGTCGACACGACGTCAGCGAATCGGCATCATCCTGGCGAGAGCGTCGTGCGATTCGTGTTCACGGTCGCGGCGGTGTTCGTGGCCGGGAGTCCGATGTGGATGGTGTTCCTGTACCAGGCGCTGAGCGTGGTGCTGAGCCAGTTCAACCACGCGAACATCGCGCTGCCGGGGTGGTTGGACCGGGGGATGAGTTGGGTGATCGTGTCGCCCGACATGCATAAGGTCCATCACCACTATGTGCTGCCGTATACGGATTCGAACTATGGGAACATCTTCTCGGTCTGGGATCGGGTGTTCGGGACGTTCCGGGTGCTGGATCGGGGGGCGGTGCGATACGGGGTGGATACGCATCTTGATCCGGCGGAACATTCGACCGTGCGTGCGCTGCTGACTATGCCGTTCAGGCGATACGGGGGTGGAACCGCATACCACAGAGGCACAGAGGACACAGAGGGGGCTTCGCGCTTCGACTGAGGTCGTGGTCGGGAACTGCTGAACGGCTGAACGGCTGAACGGCTGAACGGCTGAACGGCTGAACGGCTGAAC
>CAYSAR010000186.1:3329-4949 GCA_964428985.1 uncultured Gemmatimonadaceae bacterium
GCTGAACGGCTGAACGGCTGAACGGCTGAACGGCTGAACGGCTGAACGGCTGAACTGCAACTGAAAACGCCGAGGCGCCGAGGGACTGTGCTGTGCCTCGGTGGTATGCCGTTGCCGTTAGGGAACTGGCCAGCAAGCCGTCTCGTTCGCAAAGCATCCGAGCGCGGAGACGGGCGTGAGAGTCGAGCGAAGTGTGACCGTGATGCGACCACGGCACGAGGTCTATGCCTTCTGGCGCGAGCTGGAGAACCTGCCGCGCTTCATGATCCACCTTGAGTCCGTCGAGCGCACGACGCCCGGACGGTCGCGATGGTCGGCGAAGGCGCCAGGTGGATCGGTCGAGTGGGACGCCGAGATCATCGACGAGGTCGAGAACGAACGCCTCGCCTGGCGTTCGCTGCCGGGGAGTGAGGTCATGAATGGCGGCGTCGTCTCCTTCCGTGACGCACCCGGCGATCGCGGCACCGAGGTGCATGTCGCGCTCGAGTATGATGCGCCCGGCGGGAAGGCCGGCGCGCTCATCGCGAAGCTCATGGGCGAAGAGCCGTCGTCGCAGGTGCGCGACGACCTGCGGCGCTTCAAGCAGGTCATGGAGGTCGGCGAGGTCACGCTCTCCGAGGGAAGCCTCCAGGGCGCCGGCGAGGGTCCACGCGCCGAGCGCGCGGCGCAGGCGCCGGGATCTCGAGAGGAGTGGCGGTCATGATGAGCCTCTCGCGAGGCGAACTTCATGTCGAGGAGGCGCGGCGATGAGAGCGACCTGCTGGATGGACAAGCAGCACGTCGAGGTCGTCGACGTGCCGGAGCCCAAGATCCTGAATAGTCGCGACGCGATCGTGCGCGTGACGAGTACGGCGATCTGTGGGAGCGACCTGCACCTCTACAACGGCTTCATCCCCTCGATGAAGAAGGGCGACATCCTCGGCCACGAGTTCATGGGCGAGGTGATGGAGGTCGGCCCGGGCGTGAAGCAGGGGACGCTCAAGGTCGGCGATCGCGTCGTCGTGCCTTTCGCGATCGCATGCGGCGAGTGCTGGCAGTGCAAGCACGAGAACTTCTCGCTCTGCGAGAACTCGAACCCGAATGCGGCGCTCCAGGAGAAGATGATGGGGCATGGCGCGGCGGGGGCGTTCGGGTACTCGCATCTCACCGGCGGGTTCGCCGGCGGTCAGGCGGAGTTCGTGCGCGTGCCGTTCGCCGACGTCGGGCCGCTCAAGATCGAGAGCGGGTTCAGCGATGAACAGGTGCTCTTCCTCTCGGACATCTTCCCGACGGGGTGGATGGGGGCCGAGATGGCGGGTGTGCGGCCCGGGGACACGGTCGCGGTGTGGGGTGCCGGTCCGGTCGGGATCTTCGCGATGCTGAGTGCGCGCCTCATGGGCGCGGAGCGCGTGATCGCCATCGACCGATTCGAGTATCGGCTGCGCATGGCGCGTGACAAGGCGCATGCGGAGGCGCTGAACTACGAAGAGGTCGAGAGCGTCAGCGAGGCGCTGAAGGAGATGACCGGAGGGCGCGGGCCGGACTCCTGCATCGACTGCGTGGGGCTCGAGGCGCACGCGCACGGTATGGAGTACGCGATGGACCGCACGAAGCAGGCGCTCAAGATGGAGACCGACCGCC
>CAYSAR010000187.1:0-3033 GCA_964428985.1 uncultured Gemmatimonadaceae bacterium
ACGCATGCATGCGGTCGGGTTGCCCGCGCCAATGCGTGGCGCGGTCGCGGAGACCCAACTGCCGCGCTATGCGCGCAAGACGATCGCAGGCGGCCCAACACATCGCGGCGGAGAAGGTGTGCCGCTCCAGCCGGCCGCGGAACTCCCAGATGCCGGCGTCGGGTTGGTCGTACACCTCGAGCGCACGGTCGCCGAACGCTTCCAGTCGCCGGAACAGCGATGCGTCGTCGCCGCGCACGAGCCGCTTGTCGAAGAAGATGTGCGTCGCCGCGAGGATCGCCGCGCCGTAGACGTCGTGCTGCACCTGCTCGTACGCCTGGTTGCCGATGCGCACGGGTCCCATCCCGCGATACCCCGGCAGCGAGGGCACCTCGCGCTCGACGAGCGCGGCCTCGCCGGTGATGCCATACACGGGCTGGAGGTGGCCCCCGCTCGCGCCGGCGGTCGTGTTCACGATGTAATGCAGGTATCGCTCCATCGTGTGCGTCGCGCCGAGTCGGTTGAGCGCGTTGACGACCATGAACGCGTCGCGCAGCCAGCAGAAGCGGTAGTCCCAGTTGCGCCCGCTGCCGGCATGCTCGGGGATCGACGTCGTGACCGCCGCGACGATCGCGCCGGTATCCTCGACGGCGTTCATCTTGAGCGTGATCGCGGCGCGGATGACCTCGTCCTGCCACTCGTACGGGATCGCGAGCGACCGGACCCAATCCTGCCACCACGCGATCGTCTCCTCGGTGAACCGCTCGCCGACCTCGCGCGTCGCCTCCTGCACGGTCTCGTCGGGGCCGAGGATCATCGTGACGTCGTCCTCGAGCACGAAGGGCCGCTCCTCGAGGATCGCGTTGATCGAGGCATCGGTCGTGAGGCGCAGCACGATCGGTGCGTCGACGTATCGGATGTGATGGCTGCCGAACGTCACGCCGCGCCGCACGCGGCCGGCGTCGGCGGCGGGCCGGACGCGCAGCGTCACGCGCGGCGAGCCGCTCACGCGTCGCACGCGGCGCACAAGCATCATCGGGCAGAAGAGGCGCGCGAACCGCTTGAACCGCGGCGCGACGTCGATGACCTCGACGCATCCGCCATCGCCGTCGTACAAGCGCGTCCGGAGCACGGGCGTGTTGCGCACGTACTCCTGCTCGGCGCGCGTGAAGCCGACGAGGTCGACGACCGCGAAGCCGAACGTCGAGGGGTCGGCCGGGTCCCCTTCGCGCAGCAGCGAGCAGAACGCGGGATCGCCGTCGACGCGCGGGACGCATCCCCACACGATCTCGCCGCGCGGATCGATGAGCGCGGCGATCGTCCCATTGCCGATGAGGGCGAGGTCGAGCGAATGGTGCGTCGGCATCAGCGGTCGTCCCCTTGGAGCCAGGTCCGTACGGCACCGACGCCGGGGAGGCGCCAGCGGGCGATCGTCGGGCCGGGCCCGACCTTGATCGAGTAGCCATCGCGCGCGTTTACGATCGCGAACGCGCGCTCGTCGGTGAGGTCATCGCCGACGAAGATCGGCGTGCGTCCCTCGAACGGCGCCTCGGCGAGGAAGGCTCGCACCGCCTCGCCCTTGTCGGGGCCGCGCGGGAGCAGCTCGAGCACGCGCTTCCCCGGCTGGAGCCGATACGCGTCGCCGAGCCCGCGCTGGAGCGTGCGCATCGTGCGATGCACGAATCCGGCGAGGCGCGGCGCCTGACGGTAGTGCAACGCGAGCGAGGCCGGCTTCACCTCGAGGCGCAGGCCGGCGTGTCGCGAGACGATCTCCTCGAGGAAGCGCCGCGCGTCGTCGAGCGGGAGGACGCGGTCGGCGGCGCGCACGACGCGACCGTCGGGGCGTCGCCGCTCGATGCCATGCTGGCCGGCGACGGCGTACCGCGTTCCGGGGAAGAGCGCATCGACCTCGGCGATCGGGCGCCCGCTCACGAGCGCGAGCGCGCCGTCCGACGCGCGGTGGAGCGCCGCGATCAGCGACGCGATCGCCGGATCGACGCGTGCCGCATCGGGCGTGTCGGCGATCTCGGCGACGGTGCCATCGACATCGAAGAACCAGGCGAGCGCCTCCCCGGGCCGCAGCGCCGGGGGCGACGGGAGCGCGCGCGACGGCGTCCGCGGGGCCACCGCGCTCACCGACCCGCCGCCTCCAGCGTGCGGTCGGGGATCCGCTCGCGGCGCCGCATGCTCGTCGCGTCGAGCAGCATGCGCCCCGCCCAGCGATAGACGTTGAAGTCGCGCACGAGCCCTCGCATGAGCCGCATGCGATCGCGCTGCTCGTCGGCCGGCATGCGCAGCGCGACATCGAGCGCGGACGCGCACTCGTCGGCGTCGTAGGGGTTCACGATGAGCGCCTCGGGAAGCTCGCGCGACGCGCCGGTGAAGCGGCTCAGCACGAGCACGCCCCGCTCGTCGTCACGCGACGCGACGAACTCCTTCGCGACGAGGTTCATGCCGTCGTGCAGACTGCTCACGAAGCAACACTCGGCGGCCCGGTAATGCTCATACACGCTCCATGGCTCGTGGTGCTCGACCTTGAGGATGATCGGCGGGCGACCGCCGTGCTCGAAACGATCGTTGATGCGCTGCGCCATCGCGCGCACGCGCGAGTCATAGGCCTTGTAATCCTCGATCGACGACCGCGACGGCGCGGCGATCTGGATGAACGAGAACTTGCCGATCCACTCCGGCTTGAGCTCGAGCAACCGCTCGACCGCGCGGAAGCGTTCCTCGATCCCCTTGGTGTAGTCGAGTCGGTCGACGCCGACGCCGATCGCGTGGTCCATCGGCAGCCCTTCGTGCTCGCGCACGAGTCGTCGGCACTCGTCGACCGGCCGCGCCTTGAGTGCGGGCGCCGGTGGCCACTCGATGCTGATCGGATACCGCTTCACCGCCGTCGGCTCGCCGCGGTACGTGACGGTGAACTGCTCGCGGTCCACACGCGCCTCGAGGAGACGATCGACCGAGTCGACAAAGTTGTTGCAGTGCGACTGCGTGTGGAACCCGAGGATGCTGCTGCCGAGGAGCCCGTCGAGCAGTTCGTTGCGCCACGGG
>CAYSAR010000187.1:3043-4944 GCA_964428985.1 uncultured Gemmatimonadaceae bacterium
GGCAGATCGCGAACGCCTCGGGGTTCGGCCACGGGATGTGCCAGAAGGTGATGATCGTCGCGTTCGGCAACTGCTCGCGGATCATGCGCGGCAGCAGCGCGAAGTGGTAATCCTGCACGAGCACGATGGGATCGGGCGCGTGCGACTCGGCGACGACGGCATCGGCGAACCGCTGGTTGACGACCTTGTACATCTCCCAGTCGTCGTGCCGGAACGTCGGCCGCATGTGCGCGATGTGGCAGAGCGGCCAGAGTCCTTCGTTCGCGAAGCCGTAGTAGTAGCCGAGTTCCTCCTCGTCGGTGAGCCAGATGCGGCGCAGCTGGTAGTTGTGCTCCTCCTCCCCCGGCGGCACGGTGACGCGGTCCTGCGCGTCGACGAACTGCCGGTCGGCGGAGCCGGAGCCGTGCGCGATCCACGTCCCCGAGCAGGCGCGCATGATCGGCTCGAGCGCGGTGACGAGTCCGCTCGCCGGTCGTCGCACGTGGATCTCGCCGTCGACCTCGTCGTGCAGGTAGGGCTGGCGGTTCGCGACGACGATGACCTCCTGCCCGCGCAGCTCGTTGCGCAGCAACGCGCGCAGCGTCTCGGGCGCCCACGTCACGTTCGAATCGCGCGCGTGATGTGCCGCTTCCATGTCGCGCAGCAGCGCGCGCAGGTCGTGCATGACGGGGCCGAGCGCCGGGTCGTCGACGCGGGCGCCGGGCCGCATGAGCAGTTCGCCCCGCAGGATCGCGCGCAGGCCGTGCACCCAGCCGCGCCACGAGAGCTGCGCGATGAGCACGGTGATCGCCGACGTCAGCACGCCGAGGAGGATGAAGAGCCCGACGACATACCGGCGCGTCTCGGCGCTGCGGCGATCGATGAAGCTCACGTCGTGCACGAGGACGAGCGTACCGAGGCGCACGCCCCCCGCCTCGAGCGGCGTCGCCGAGACGTGGACGGCGCCCTCGGGGCTGCGCACGAGCGCCGAGTCGGGCGTCGTGATGCGCGCCACGCGCGCACAACCGAGGTCGGCGGGGAACGAGGCCGTCGCGACCGGCGCGGCGGCGCCCGCCTCGCAGAAGCCGATCGCGAAAAGACGTTCGTCGTCGGTGAGGCGCTCGAACAGCGCGCGGGCACGCGCTGAATCCCGCTGCGCGAGGAGGTCGAGCAAGGGCTGCTCGACCGAGGCCGCGACGAGCTGGGCGCGGAGGTCCAGGTCGCGCACGAACCAGCGTTCCGTGAGCCGATCCACCACCGGGACGATCGCGTAGGCGAAGAGCGTCAACGCGACGAGCAGCGGGACGATGAACCGGAGGGCCAACTTCATATGTCCCATGTTACACGCTGCGCACGTGAATGGGACCCTTCGGACTCACCTCATGGCGTTGGCGCCACGACGGTCACGCGGCCGTTCATGCCCGCGTGCAGCGTGCACTGGAAGTTGAACTCCCCCTCGTTCGGGAAGTCGCGCACGGTCGTCCCGCTCGAGTGGTCGATGATGTCCGCCGGCGAACCGACCGTCAGGAACGTGACGTTGTGCGTGGCGCCGCTCGTGTTGTTGAACGTCACCGAGCCGCCCTGGTTGAGCAGCACGTTGCGCGGCGAGAACGAGCTCGCGCGCAGCGTGATCGTCGCGTCATCGACGGGCTCGGAGGGCCCCGAGCTGCCGTCCCCCGAGCAGGCGCCGGGGAGGCCGGCGAGCGTCAGCGCGAGAAGCGCCGCCAGCGACGCGGCGCGCCGAACGCGCGGCGGGCGCGCGTCCGGCGACATGGCGGTGGAAGTGGGCGAGACGTCGTTGACGAGCATGCGGTGTGCCTCCAGGGGATGGGAGAATCAGTTCGGTCGACGACCGCCGCCACGCGCGACGGCGCCCGACGAGCGACTCGCCTGGCCACGCGATCCGCTGCTCGCGGCCGGCT
>CAYSAR010000188.1:0-4922 GCA_964428985.1 uncultured Gemmatimonadaceae bacterium
GGTGGCAATGCGTACGCATTCGAGCTCGCGAGCGGACTCACGCGCCAGCTCACCGACATCCGCAACGGCAACGCGCCGCGCGACCCCGAGGCGCCAAAGGGGCAGAAGGCCGCCGTCGCCGAGCAGCAGAAGGATCTCTTCCAAGTCATCCGCGACCGCATCGCCGAGGATTCGGCGCGCCGCGCGCGGAACAAGGAAGAAGAGGCGCGCCGCCTCCCGACCGTCTGGATCCCGCAGGCCGAACGCGTCGGCACGATCTCCGTCTCACCCGACGGCAAGAGCGCGATGCTCTCGACGTTCACGCCGGCGACCGGCCAAAAGGGCTCCGACGTCCCCGAGTGGATCACCGTCGACGGCTATCCGCGCATGATGAACGGCCGCACGATGGTCGGTGACAATCAGAACACGACGAAGATCGGTCACCTCGATCTCGCGAGCGGTAAGGTGACTTGGCTCCAGGCCGCGCCCGATTCCGCGAAGGTCGGCAACGCCGGCGTCGGTGACTGGAGCCCCGATGGCAAGCACGCGCTCCTCTTCGTGACGTCGGCCGACTTCAAGCATCGGTGGATCCGCTCCGTCGCGTCCGACGGCGGCGCGATCCGCACCGTCGACGCGCTGCGCGACGAGGCGTGGGTCAATGGTCCCTGCTTCGGCTGCAACGGCTGGACGCCCGATGGCCGCGCGTGGTTCGTCTCGGAGGAGTCAGGCTACGCGCATCTCTACACGGCGAACGCCGATGGCTCGGGCAAGCAGGCGCTGACGAGCGGGAACTGGGAGGTCCTCGGCGTCTCGATCTCGCGCGACGGTCGGTCGTTCGAGCTCACGACGAGCGAGCCCTCACCGTTCACGCGCCAGTTCTATCGCATGCCGATCAACGGCGGGCCGCGCACGCGCCTCACGAGCGGCGACGGCGGACACTCCGTCGAGATGGCCCCCGATGGCCGCACCTATGCGACGGTCTACTCGACGGCGAACACGCCCCCCGAACTCTTCGTCGCGCGCGTCGGCCAGTCGTCGATGGACCGCCTCACGCTCTCGACGACGGAAGAGTTCCGCTCGTACGACTGGAAGGTGCCGCCGATCGTCATGATCCCCGGCGAGGACGGCACGCCGGTGCCGGCGCGCATCTATCGTCCCGCCGACCACGGCGCGCAGCCGAACGGCGCCGGCGTGATCTTCGTGCACGGCGCAGGCTATCTGCACAACGTACACAACTGGTGGTCGAGCTACTCGCGCGAGTACATGTTCAACCACCTGCTCGCGACGAAGGGCTACACCGTGCTCGACATCGACTATCGCGGCTCGGCCGGCTATGGTCGCGATTGGCGCACCGCGATCTACCGCTGGATGGGCGGCAAGGATCTCGATGACCACGTGAGCGGCTCGAAGTACCTCACGAGCCAGTTCAACATCCGCCCCGAACGCATCGGCATCTACGGTGGCAGCTACGGCGGCTTCATCACGCTCATGGCGCTCTTCAACAAGGGCGAGTACTTCGGCGCCGGCGCCGCACTGCGATCGGTGACCGACTGGGCGCACTACAACCACGGCTACACCGGGCGCATCCTCAACCTCCCGCAGGACGACAAGGAGTCGTATCGCAAGTCGTCGCCGATCTTCTTCGCCGAGGGGCTCAACGATCCGCTGCTGATCGCGCATGGCATGGTCGACACGAACGTGCAGTTCCACGACGTCGTGCAACTCGCGCAGCGGCTCATCGAGCTCGGCAAGGAAGGGTGGGAGATGGCCGTCTACCCCGTCGAGAACCACGGCTTCGTGCGGCCCGACTCCTGGACCGACGAGTATCGCCGTATCCTCGAGCTCTTCGAGACGACGATCGGGCCGAACGGGAGCAAGGCACGGCAATGACCGCGGGGAACGCGACCACGGCCGGCGACGCGGGCAAGGGTGAGTCCCTGCTCGCGCGCTGTGCCGCGGTCGTGCGTCGCGTGATCGGCGCGCCAGACTACGCCGCGTACGTCCAGCACGTGCGCACGCATCACCCCGAACGCGAACCGCTCGGCGAAGAGGAGTTCCTCGCCGAGCGGCTCAAGGCGCGGTACGAGAGGCCGGGATCGCGCTGCTGCTGAAGAGGTGTGAGGTGGAAGGGGTGAGGTGTGAGGTAACCGCGCACAGCCGTTGGACCTCACACCTTCCACCTCACACCTCCCACCTGTAGTCACCGGAACGTCCCCGGACTGAACTCGTACACCTCCTGCCGCATCCCCGCCTGCGCATCGGGCGCCCAGAGCGTGAGCTGCTGCTTCCATCGCTCGGCGGCGAGCCGTCGGCCGTTGATCATGAGGAAGCCCTGCGCCCAAGTCGTCACGACGCCCATCGCGCGCAAGTCCGCGAGGCTGCGGATCAGCGTCGAGCGCCGCCGCTCGACGATGCGCCGCGCCGCGAGCGGGCCGATGCCCGGCACGCGCAGCAGCTCCTCGAGCGTCGCGGTGCGCACCTCGACCGGGAATCGCTCGGGATTCGCGATCGCCCACGCGACCTTCGGGTCGTGCTCGAGCGAGAGGTTGCCGCGCTTGTCGAAGACGAGCTCGTCGGCGGAGAACATATAGCGCCGCATGAGATGGTCGGCCTGATAGAGCCGGTGCTCGCGCAGCGGCGGCGCGCCGGGCGCGTGTTCGAGCGGCGTGTCGGTGATCGGGCGGAACGCGGCGTAATGCACGTGATGGATGCCGCCGCTCCTATAGAGCTCGGCCGACTTCGCGATGATCTGTCGATCGTCATCCGGCGTCGCGCCGACCACGAACTGCGTCGTCATGCCGGCGATGCCACCGGGCGCACGCGAGTCGACCGGCCGCCCCGCGCGCTCGGCTTCACGCGACCGGAGCACGCCGCGCTGCGCGCGCCGCAGCGCGACGAGCGTCGTCTCGAACTTCTTCTCGGGCGCGATCGACGTCAGCGAGTCGCCACAGGGCGCCTCGAGGTTCACCGAGACGCGATTCGCAAGCGCCGTGATGCGATCGACCTGCGCGTCATCGGCGCCCGGGACGACCTTCACATGGATGTAGCCACGGAAGTCATGGCGATGCCGGAGGAGCTCGAGCACCTGGATGACATCGTCCATGACCTTCACGGGGCGACCCGGGATCCCCGTCGTGAGGAAGAGCCCGTCGGCCCACCCGCGAGACCGCGCGTCGAGGAAGATTCGCACGACCTCCTCCGGCTTGAGCAGCGTCCGCGGCAACTCCCGGTCGCGGCGCATCGGGCAGTAATGGCAGTTGAAGCTGCAGGCGTTCGTCATCAGCACGCGCAGCAGCCGGCGCTTGCCAGCGGCCCCCGATGCGACGCGCAGGGTCCGGATATTCAGCGGCTGGAGTGGCCCCGCCCGCGAGGCGTTCCGGAGGCGCGGAGTAGGCAGCATCGGCTCGCGACCGGGGAGGCCTTCGCGGTCGTCGGCGGCCATCGACATCAGGATCGCGAGTTTCTGTTCGGTGGTCAGCGGCATTCCGGCCTCCCTCGGTTGGCCCGAAGTTAAGCCGAAGAAACGCCGAAAGGCAACGGCTACGGCGGTGCGGGGTCCGCGGTGGGGGCAGGGATGCCGGGTTCGGGAGGATGATGCCGGGGTTGGGAAACCGATGCTGGATGCTGGGATAGGGTCCCACCCCCAACATCTGCATCCCCGCATTGAGGATCATCGCCGAGGACCAGTCCATAACGCGATGATCCCACAAGTCCCCCGCCCACTCAGCGTCTGCAGTTCCGCCGGCGCGTTCGCCGTGCTCGGGTACACCTCGATCGCCATCACCGACCGCAGATCGATCAACTGATCGACGCTCGGAAACATCCGGCTCCGCTCCTCATCCTCACCCCCGTTGAACATCGACGTCGGCACTTGCTCCGTGACGGACTCCTGCGCCGAACCCTTGAGCACCTGACCGTCGACCACGATCGTCATCGCGCATCCGCCGCGACCGAGGATCACCGTCAACGGCTGCGCCCGATTCTTGATCGTGCTCAAACGAACCGATCCGCGCCCCTGCACCATCTGCGACACCAACGAAAGATTCCGCGTGTCGAGTTCCTCGGGCGTGATGAACTCCCCGACGATCGCGCCCTTCCGCACGCGCTCGGCTCGATCGTAGAAGCCCGTGCGTGACAGCGGCGTCGTGACGTCTTCGGTGACCGTCACGGCCTGCAGACGCACCGGCCCTGGGAGCTGCACGATGTAATCGGCCTCCCCGCTCCGCTTCGCCCATCCGCGGAATGGCTGATAGCCGATGCGCCGCACCTCGACGCGCAGGGAATCGACTGGCTTCCCCCGCAGAGTCACGCGGCCGCTATCGTCGGCGAGCACGAACCGCCCCGCTGCGACGCTCACGACGGCATGTGCGACCGGTGATCCGCCGCCGTCCGTGACCTGGATACGTTGGACGTCCTGCGCCGAAGTCGTTGAAGGCCCGACAGCGATCGCCGCCACCACCATCATCGCATAGAGCGCACGCGTGCCGCGTCGATCACTCATCGTGCACCTCCATTCGATGGATTACCGCCGCGGCCCTGTCCAGACCGCCACGATCCCACACCCGCCGCGCGCCGCGAAGCGCTGGAGCTCCTCGGGAAGGTTCGCCCCGCTCGGATACACTTCCACCGCCATCGCGGAGCGAAGGTCGACGAGCTGGTCCACGCTCGGCGCCGTCGAGTCGACTTGCTCGCCTCTCTGCATGCGGAAGACGCCCTGACCGTACATCGACGTCGGCGTGTCCTCCGTGACGTTGTCCTGCGCCGTGCCCTTGAGGACCTGTCCGTCGACGATGACCGTCATCGCGCATCCACCGCGACCGAGGATCACCGCGTAGGCCTGCGTGCCGCGCGTGAAGCGCGACGCCCGGACGGAGCCCACGCCATGGACGAGGCGCGAGAGCTGCGACTGGTTGCGCGTGTCGAGTTCCTCGGGAGAGATCAAC
>CAYSAR010000189.1:0-4892 GCA_964428985.1 uncultured Gemmatimonadaceae bacterium
GCACGGTGCCGCCGTCGGCGCGGCCGCGCTCTCGTTCGGCGACCGCGCCGTCGGCGCGCTGGCGGACGCGGCGCTCCAAGGCACGGCGCGCGACCGCGTCGTCGCGCGCATCGCCGCGCAGCATGACGAGACGCTGCGCCTCCTGCGCGAGTGGATCGCGCTGCCGTCGATCGCCGCCGAGGACATGGGCTATCCCGAAGGTCCGGAGCACATGGCGCGGCTCGCGCGCGAGGCCGGCTTCCAGCACGTCGAGATTGTCCCGACGTCCGGCAAGGCCGGCGTGTTCGCGACGCTCGATGTCGGCGCGCCGACGACGCTCGCGATCTACTTCATGTATGACGTGAAGCAGTACGACCCGGCCGAGTGGAGCTCGCCGCCGCTCGAGGGACGCATCGTCGACCGGCCGGGACTCGGCAAGGTCCTCATCGGTCGCGGCGCGACGAACACGAAGGGGCCGCAGATGGCTTGCCTCGCCGCGATGCGCGCATTCAAGGCGGCCGGCGTGACGCTCCCGGTGAATCTCGTGTTGATCTGCGAAGGCGAGGAGGAGATCGGCTCCCCGAACTTCGCGCAGGTCGCGTTCAAGCCCCAGGTCGAAGCCGCGCTGCGGAAGTCGGTCGGCATCATCATCCCGCTGGGCAACCAGGATGTCGACGGCGCCGTGCAGGTGAACCTCGGCGCGAAGGGGATCATCGAGGTCGAGCTGGTCTCGTCCGGCGAGAAGTGGGGACGCGGCCCGGCGAAGGACGTGCACTCGAGCCTGGCCGCGCACATCGACAGCCCGGCCTGGCATCTCGTGCAGGCGCTCAACACGCTCGTCAAGGCCGACGGGCACACGCCGGCGATCGAGGGCTTCTTCGACAAGGTGCGACCGTTGACGCCCGAGCAGCGCCGGATCCTGGCCGAGGCGATCCCGCGGCGCAGCGAGGCCGCCGCGAAGCGCGGGCTCGGCGTGCAGCGGTGGATCGAGGACGAGTCGTGGGAGGAGTCGCTCGTGCGGCTCGTCTCGCAACCGACCGTGAACATCGAGGGACTCGTCGGCGGCTACACGGGTCCCGGTGGGAAGACGATCCTCCCGGCGCGCGCCGTCGCGAAGCTCGACCTGCGTCTCGTCCCCGACATGACCGCGAAGGAAGCGCTCGCGCAGCTCAAGGCGCACCTCGCGAAGCATGGCTTCGGCGACATCGAGGTGAACATGACCGGCGGCTACGACCCGACGGAGACACCGGCCGACTCGCGGCTCGTGCAGGCGATGCTCGCGACGTATCGGAAGTCGGGGATCGATCCCCTGCTCTGGCCGCGGCTCGCCGGCTCGTGGCCCGGCGCGACGTTCACCGCCCCGCCGCTCCGGCTCGCGGCAGGGCAGTTCGGCCTCGGGCTCGGGGGTGGCGCGCACGCCCCCGACGAGTTCTGGCTCGTGGAATCGGCGAACCCGCAGGTCGCCGGCATGGATGGCGCGGCCGCGTCGTTCGCCGACTTCTTCTTCGAACTCGGCCGGCGCTGAGCGGCTCGATCACGCCACCTGCGTGCGCAGCAGGTGGCGGGCGATCACCATGCGCTGCACCTCGGACGTCCCTTCGCCGATTTCGCCGATCTTGGCGTCGCGCATCATGCGTTCGACGGGATAGTCCTTCGTGTAGCCATAGCCGCCGTGGAGCTGGATCGCGGCGATCGTCGTCTTCATCGCGAGCTCCGAGGCGAACAGCTTCGCGATCGCCGCCTCGCGCGAGAACGGATGGCCGTTCTGCGCGAGCCACGCCGCGTGATACACGAGATGCCGCGCCGCCTCGATGCCGGTGTCCATGTCGGCGAGCTGGAAGTTCACGCCCTGGAAGGTCGCGATCGGCTTGCCGAACTGCTCGCGTGAGCTCGTGTAGCGCACGGCCTCGTCGAACGCGCCCTGCGCGACGCCGAGCGAGAGCGCGGCGATGCCGATGCGGCCGGCATCGAGCGTCTTCATGAAGTTCACGAACCCTTCGCCCTCCCGGCCGAGGCGGTTCTCCTCCGGCACCTCGACGTCCTCGAAGATCAGTTCGCGCGTATCGGAGGCGCGCCAGCCGAGCTTGTCCTCCTTCTTCCCCGCGCGGAACCCCTTCATCGGCGTCAGCTCGGGATCGTGCCCGATGCCCACCGACTTCACGCGCTCGAGGTCGCAGGTCTCCTTCGTGAGGATGAAGCTCGAGATGCCGCGCGTCCCCTTTGACTTATCGGTGACCGCCGTCGCGACGAAGACCTCGCCGACGCCGCCATGCGTGATGAACCGCTTGGTGCCATTGAGGACGTACTTCGCCCCCTTCTTCATCGCGGTCGTCTGCGTGCCGCCGGCGTCGGAGCCGGCGTTCGGCTCGGTGAGGCCGAAGCCGCCGAGCACGCGCCCGCTCGCGAGGCGCGGGACGAAGCGCCGCTTCTGCGCCTCGGTGCCGAAGTTCATGATCGGCGAGGTGCCGAGCGTCGTGTGCGCCGAGATCGTAATCGAATGCGAGGCGCAGACGCGCGCGAGTTCCTCGATCGCGATGATGAAGCTGATCGTGTCGAGGCCGGCGCCGCCGAGGTCCTCGGGCCACGGGATCCCGAGCAGTCCGAGCTCGGCCATCTTCGCGACGTTCTCCCAGGGGAACTCCTGGGTCTCGTCGAAGTGGCGGGCGACGGGTGCGACCTCGTCGCGCGCGAAGGCCCGGACCATCTCGCGCGTCGCGAGGTGGTGCTCCTGGAAGTATGTCGAGTCGTGCATCGCTGACGGCAGGTGGGGATGGTAGGTGGAAGATGGGAGGGCGTGCCCGCTCCCATCCCGCCTCGCTACCCGGCAATCTATCGCGGTGTCACGAGCAAGATGCGGTCCAATGCGCGGCCGTCGAGACGCTCCAGTGGTCTTACACCGAGCACGTGGGCGAGCGTCGGCGCGATGTCGACGACGCGCGCCACACCCGCATCGCGCACACCGGACTTGAACGGCTCACCCATGAAGATGATGGGGACGCGCGCGTCGTAGTCATGTGGCGAACCGTGCGACCCGCCGCGGCCGTTGCCGATCATGTAATGCGGTTCGAGCGTCATGCCCAGGAGGATGCCACCTCCCGGTCGGTCCATGTGGAGCCAGCGCCGTGCGATCGCGTCCTTCACCGTGTCCGCCGACGCGAGCTCGTCGATGATGTCGACGCGCTGCATGCCGTCCACGCGCCGGAGTTCCCGCGCGAGCGCGCGCGCGACGCGCGCGAGCTCGCGTTCCTTGCCGGCGACCTTCGCCCGATCGACCTCCAGGATCGGCCAATCGTACGCGATCGCGCTCGAGTCGATCCCGGCCGACCGCACCACGGACGCCGCGCGCGCGATCGCCGTCTCGATCGTCGCGCTCGCCACGCGCTGCGCGCGTCGATTGTCGTTCCACCGGGATCGGACCTCGGGATACGCCGAGACGCCGTGATCGGCCGTGAGCGCGAGGATGACGTTGCGCTCGCCACGCAGCGCGAAGAGCGAATCGAGGAACGCCCCGAGATAGCGATCGAGCCGCAGGACCTGGTCGTGGAGCTCGCGGGAATCGGGGCCCCACGTGTGGCCGACGGCGTCGGTCGCGGAGAGTGACACCGCGAGGAGGTCGGTGCGCCCCGCGCCGCCCCCGAGATCGAGCGCACGCACGCCGCGCCACGCGAACGCGAGCGTCGCCTCGTCCATGAACGGGGTCGACGCGAGCGAGCGCCCGGCGGCCGACGTGTCCGCCGGCAACTGATACGGGAACATGAAGCGCGAGTTGCGCGTCTCCTCAGGCACCGAGTCCGCCTCGGGGTACGCGGACTCCGGGAGCAACAAGTCCCACATCATCCCGGCGTAGCGCGCGGCCGGACGCGCCGCGTTGAACGCCTGCACCCAGGTCGGCAGCGAGTCCGCGTACCACGTGCTCGTGACGAACGCCCCGCTCGCCGGCGCCCACCAGTAGACGTGGTTCTTGCCGCGTCCCATCGGCAGGATCGCACCGCGATCCTTGCGCGAGACCGACAGCGCGCGCGTCGAACCGTCGACGGCCTTCATCCAGTCGACGAGCACGGTGCCGTTGAAGCGGAATGGCGAAGCGCCCGGGCCGATCGAGTCGCCGACGAGCGGCGCCGTGTGCGTGTTCACGCCCGCCGCGTTGCTCGTGATGCCGGTGCCATATGGGAAACGTCCCGAGAGCGTCGAGGCGTGTCCCGGTGCCGTCTCCGTGATCGCGTGATCGTGCACCGCGCGGGTCAGGAAGACGCCGCGATCGAGCAGCCGCCGGAAGCCCCCGGTGAACTGCGCGTCCCAATGCTCGAGATAATCGGGACGCAGCTGATCGACCGCGAGGAAGACGACGAGCCGCGGCTTCGGGGCGGGCGCATCCTGCGCGCCCACGGCGGTCGCGATGCCGGCGAGCAGCAAGGCGACGAGATGGCGGAAGGGCATGTCCGAAACCTACCGACCCCGACCCCGGTTGCCGAGGGCGCGACATTCGGGCAGTTTCGTCCCGCACTCCCACCGGACATCGACGATCGCCTCCCGCCGTTCCCTCGCCGAGCACCCGCTCTGGCGCAACATCGTGCTGCGCACCGTGGTCTACTACGCGGTCGTCGGCGCCCTGACGCTCGCCTTCCGCGAATACCTCGTCCCGAACTGGGGCATGCTCGGGGGCGAGAGCTTCAACGCCCTCGTCGGCGGCGCCCCGCTCGCGCTCGACGGCACCCCGACCGTCCCGACCGGGCTCGCGGCGACGATCGCGATGCTGACCGCGTTCGCGACTTCCCTCCCCGTCGCGTGGATCTACACGCTCACGCGTCGCAAGAAGGGCTTCCAGCAGTCCGTCGTGCAGACATACCTGATCCTCCCGGTCGTCGCGGCGGGCATCGTCGTGCTGGTGAAGCATTCGCTCGCGCTCGCCTTCT
>CAYSAR010000190.1:0-4836 GCA_964428985.1 uncultured Gemmatimonadaceae bacterium
GCGGCAGCGTTCGCGACCGACCGGGAGACGCTGCTGGCCGCAGGCTACGACGTCTCGGTCGAGCTGAGCCAGCCCGGGTTCGTGCGCGCGATCGTCCAGCAAGGTGACGACGCGACGCGCGTCGACTGGGCGCACGACTCCGCGTGGCGGTTCATGCCACTCGTCCAAGACGCCCTCGGCGGGTGGATGCTCCATCCGGTCGACCTCGCCATCAACAAGGTGCTCGCGCTCGCGGGACGCGATGAGGCCCGCGATTTCGTCGACACGTTGTTCGTGCATGAACGGACGCTGCCGCTCGCCGGCCTTGTCTGGGCCGCGGCCGGGAAGGATCCGGGATTCACGCCGCTCTCGCTCCTCGAGCTGCTCAAGCGCCGCGGACGGTATCGCGGCGACGACTTCGATCGCCTGAATCTCACGGAGCCGTTCGACCTGGTGCGGTCGAAGGGGATATGGCTGCGCGCGCTTGACCGCGCGGAGCGGTTCGCGAACGAGAGGCCACCGGCAGAGATCGGTTGCCTCTACTATTCGACCGCGGAACGCCGATTCGTGCTACCGCGATCCGACCTGGCCCTCGCCGAGCAGGAGGTCGAGCCGCATTACGGCCTTCCGGGGGGCGTCGTCCCGCGCGTCGGCGATTGAGGCGGTGAAGCCCGAGCGCAGCAGGTCGCGCGCGCGTGACCCTAGCAGAGCCCGATCGCCCCCGCGACCTTAGAAGTATGACGTCCCCATATCGATCCCGATTCCTGAAGGGAGAGGAGGTACGAGTCGAGTCGCGCGAGCGACTCCTCGAGTTCCAGTTCTCCTGGCAACTGCACCATCCGCTCATGGCGGAACAGCTCGAGTATGCCGATCGAGTGGCCAAGGTCGCGGACGTCGGGTTCTTCCACGGGGGCGACGCGCTCTACACGCTCGAAGGTGTGCCTGGGATATGGCACGAAAGCTGTCTCCGATAGGCGCAGGGCCCTACCGCGTCCAGATCAGCACGACCCCGCACCCATCGAAGTCGTTGTATCTCGCCGGCGCCTTCGCCGCGCTGTACGCCTCCAGACGCACCGCCAGCGAGAAGTAGAAGTCGACCTCTCGGTTGCTGAGCACCCCGTAATCCTGCCCGTCGATGAAGAACCGCGGCGTGCAATGCGTGCTGTCCATCTGCAGCCGGATCCGCTCGAAGCCGAACGTGTATTCGCCGAACCCCCTGTTCACCATACGCGCGCCGTGCACGCGGCTCGCGACGTACGCGGCGGTGACCTTCGGCTGCTTCCTCAACTCCTCATCGTCGAGGAAGCTCCCCATCCCCAGCTTCCGCCGCTCCTCGAACGCTGTCCGCTGCGGCGACATCGCGCCCGCGGTCACGTTCACCGTGCCGAGCGTGAACACCGTCCGCGCGAGCCGCACGTCGCCGGCGTCGAACCGAGCGTCGAGCGGGCTCAGCTCCAGGATCGCCGGCTCATGCCCGACCGCGCGCAACAACAGCTGCTCGCTCCGCAGCGGCACGCCGGCGATCGTGAAGCGCCCGCTCGAATCGGTCGTCACGCTCGCCGCACCCGGCCGCGTCACGCGCGCTCCGACAAGCGGCTTCCCTTCCTCGTCGAGCACTCGCCCTCGTACCTCGGCCACCGCGCCTGCTACGGCGACGACGAGATCGTGTCGCATCAATGGCTGCTCGAGCGCCGCGCGCGTGAGACGACCGGTCGCACGGCCATCGCTCGCCGTCGCCAGGAACGTCGCGACGCTGCGCGCCGTCGCGCCGGTCGCGTCCTCCATGATCGCCGGCTCGCGCGGCACACCGCACACCGCGTAGCGACCGGACTCGTCGGTCGTATCCACCACCTCGCGCGCCTTCTGCTCCGAGTCGCCCTTCGCGACCCGCCGCTCGGCCCACATCGCGCGAACGACGACGCCCGCCTCCTCCGCGCCGTCCGACCCGCGCACGGCCCCGATCACGATCCCCTCATGCGCCGCCAGCGCACGCCCACACCGCTCCGCGCTGTACCGCGCGAGCGACGGCGTCGCGAACGTGATCTCCGGCGTTGTCGATCCGACGGTCACGTCAAGACTCAGCTCATCGAAGCCGAGCGTGTCGAGCAACGGATGCATCGCGACGATCTCATGCGTCCCCGCCGGCAACCCGCGCAACACGAACCGCCCCTGCGCATCGGTCGTCGCCGTACGCGACGTCCCGAGCACGAGCACCTCGGCCCCACTCAACCCGCCGCGCGAGAGCGTCGAGTCGAACACGATGCCGCGGACGTCGTGCTGCGCGTGCGCGACCGGCGCCGCACCGAGCAACGCCGCCGCGATCGCCATCGACAACGAGACCCCTCTCACGGCACCACCAACTGGAACGCCGTCGTCCGCCGCGTCCCATTCAGTCGGAACGCGATCTCGTCCGTCGCGCGGTCGGTGCCCACATAGGGCGCGATCTTCAGGACGACGTTGAGCTCGACGCCGCAGATCACGTAGACGCCGTCGCCCGCGTAGGCGACGCGCTCCTGGAACTTGGCCCCGTAGTTCCAGATGAGCCGCACCGTCGCGTTCGGTATGGCACGCCCCGCGGAATCGGTGACCGTGCCGTAGACGATGCCCGAGTGCTGCGGCATCGGGCGCGGCGCGTCGACGCATTGGGGCGCGCGGCCGGTGCGCTCCGCGAGCTCCGGGAGGTGATCGGCCGGGTGCGAGGTATCCTTCCAGAGCTCGCTGTTCCCCGTGCGTACCGCGCTCACGAGACCGCCCTGGATGCGCATGAGGTTCACCTGCTCGACCATGCTCGACGGCGTCCCATTGCCGGCGGCCTGGGCGATCGCACCGACCCGCGGCATGCGCAACTCCCACCGCCGCACGACGTGTACGCCCGTGGGTAGTCGCGCGAACTCGACGCGCCCGCGCGGCTCGGCGCGCTCGAAGCGGTTGGGGAGGTTCGTGTAGTTGAAGTCGAGCCGGCGCAGCTCGTTCGTCTCCTTGTCGAGCCAGAGCGTCCCCTTCACGTCGACGATGTTGCGCCGATCCTGCGCCGGTCGGAACGTCACGCCGATCCAGTCCTCGAACTCCTCGTGCGCCGGCGCGAGGCCGTAGCAGTGCGAGTCGACGAAGCGCTCCGAGAGGAGCACGGCGGCGTCGGGGGCGAGGAAGTGGACTTCGGCCTCGCGGTCCCAGAGATAGCCATCCCGCGCGAGCACGTCGGGCGGCACCGTGCCGAACGGTCGATCGGTCTGGCCTTCGAAGCGCTCGACCTGCATCGGCGTAATCGGCGTGCCGAGCCGATCGGTGTGGACGGAGAACGCCTGCCACTCCGACGTCGCGCGGCCATCGCCCGACGAGAGCAGCGTCGATGCGAGCGCCGTCCGCGCCTGCGACAGCAACGTCGCGACGAGCGCCCCCGACTCGGCGGTGCGTCCGCAGAGCGCCGCATCCTCGATGTTGAGCTGCGCGAGCCGCACCGCGCCGCTCGTGAGCACGATGCGCTCGCGGCGGACTTCGCCGTCGGACACCGTCATCTCGCCGAGCGACATGGGGAAGTAGCCGATGCGCAGTACCGTGATGCGCCAGGGGCCGGGCTGGCGAAGGTGCAGCGCGAAGTCGCCGCGCGCGCCACTCAGCGCGCGCACGCGCGTCGCGGGGTCGGCGACGAGCACCGCCTCGACGATCGCGCTCGCGACGGGCGTCGTGGAGTCGGGGAGGAGGAGCGTGCCGCGGAGTTCCTGGGCGCGGGCGGTGGTGCCCGCGAGGGCAAGCGTCAGCAGCGCGAGGCACCACGTCCGACGGGCCATGGCTCAACGTGTGGCCGTCGCGCGGGCGCGTCAATGCGGGTGCGACCGCGACGGGAAGACGTGACCCAGCCAGCGGGGTACGTTCGGGGAACGGCAAGAGCGAGGGAGCGATGCGTTGGACCCGTGGACACCGAAGCGCACACGTCGAAGACCGCCGCGGCCAGCGCGTGCGCGGCGGCGGGGGGCTCGCGATGGGCGCCGGCAAGCTCGGCATCGGCGCGACACTCGTGCTCGTGCTGCTGAGCACCGTGTTCGGCGTCGATCTCACCGGCATCGTCGGCGACGGGACAGACCAGGGCGCGTACATCGAAGAAGGCCCCGTGCAGTCGACGCCGGCCGAGGACGAGGCGGTGCAGTTCGTGAGCTTCGTGCTCGATGACGCGCAGGCGAACTGGGCGAAGATCTTCGAGGCGCGCGGACGGCAGTACGAGCCGGCGACGCTCGTTCTTTTCAGGGACGCGACGCCGACCGCGTGCGGCTTCGGGCAGAGCGCGACGGGCCCCTTCTATTGTCCGGGGGACGGGAAGGTCTACATCGACCTCGGCTTCTTCGACGAACTGGGCACGCGCTTCGGCGCGTCAGGCGATTTCGCGAAGGCGTACGTGCTCGCGCACGAGATCGGGCACCATGTGCAGACACTGCTCGGCACCGAGCGCGAGGTGCGGCAGTTGCAGCGCGGCGACCCGCGCGCGGCGAACTCGCTCTCGGTCGCGATGGAACTCCAAGCCGACTGCTACGCTGGCATCTGGGCCTACTCGACCGCGCAGCGCGACATCCTCGAGCGCGGCGACGTCGACGAAGGACTCGGCGCCGCCGCGGCGGTCGGGGATGATCGCCTGCAGAAGATGGGCGGCGGCCGCGTGAATCCCGACGCGTTCACGCATGGCTCGAGTGAGGAACGCATGCGGTGGTTCCAGCAGGGGTTCACGAACGGGCGGGTCGAGGCCTGTGATACGTTCGCGGGGCGGTGATCCGAATCTGTGTTAGCCGCCACGTCTACATCGGCGGGAGGACGTGCCGTGAAAGCCGCTCGATATCCGAATCGTCTCTGGTGACGACGTAGAAGTGT
>CAYSAR010000191.1:0-1389 GCA_964428985.1 uncultured Gemmatimonadaceae bacterium
CGGGCCGCGCAGCGTCTTGTGCGTCGCTGTCGTGACGACGTCGGCGTGCGGCACCGGGCTCGGGTACACGCACGTTGCGGCGAGGCCCGCGAAGTGCGCCATGTCGACCATGAAGATGGCACCCACCTCCTTCGCCGCCGCGGCGAACTCGGCATAGTCGAGCACGCGCGAGTAGGCGCTGTACCCGGCGATGATGAGCTTCGGCTTCTCGCGCCGCGCGAGCTCGCGCATCGCCGGATAGTCGATGAGGCCATCGCCATCGACGCCATAGTGCACGGCGCGGTAATTGAGTCCCGAGAAATTGACCGGCGAGCCGTGCGTGAGGTGCCCGCCCTGCGAGAGGTCGAGGCCCATGACGGTGTCGCCGGGCTTGAGGAACGCGAGGTACACCGCCGCGTTCGCCGTCGCGCCCGAGTGCGGCTGCACGTTCGCATGTTCGGCGCCGAAGAGCCGCTTCGCGCGGTCGATCGCCAGCTGCTCGACCTTGTCGACGACCTCGCAGCCGCCATAGTAGCGCTTGCCCGGCAGGCCCTCGGCGTACTTGTTCGTGAGCGAGGAGCCCATCGCCTCGAGCACCGCCGGCGAGACGAAGTTCTCGCTCGCGATGAGCTCGAGCCCCTCGCTCTGTCGACGCGTCTCCTCGGCGATGAGCGCCGCGATCTCGGGGTCGGTGCCGAGCAGCGCCGCGCCGGGCAGGCGTCGGTCCCAGTTGTTCCAGCCGGGTTTCATCGGGCCTCGCACGGCAGCGTCGCGCCGCCGGTCATCGGTCGAGCCGCTTGCGGGGCAGCGGTCATCCGTCGCCCCGTTCGATCTTCTTGACGCGCTTCTCGTGTCGCCCGCCCTCGAACTCCGTCTCGAGCCAGGTCTTGAGGATCTTGACGCCGTCCTCCTCGCTCACGAATCGCGCCGGGAGCACAAGCACGTTCGCGTCGTTGTGCTTGCGCGCGAGCTCGGCGATCTCGGGCGTCCAGGCGACGGCCGCGCGCACGCCCTGGTGGCGGTTCGCGGCGTACGACATGCCGAGCCCCGTCCCGCAGAGCAGCACGCCGCGCTTCGCCTGCCCCTGCTCGACCCGCTCGGCGAGCGGATGGGCGAAGTCGGGATAGTCGGTGGAGGCCGGCGAGTGCGTGCCGAGGTCCTCCACCTCATATCCGAGCTCTTCGAGCGCCGCGCCCAGATGGCGCTTGAGCTCGTAGCCCGCATGATCCGACGCGATGGGGATCCGTTCCTTGTTCGCCATGGTCGCCCCTCAGCCCTTGTTGGGCCACTGCGGCCACGTCCGCACGAGCCCACGCACCGCGTTCACGCGCCGCTCGGCGAGCTTGTCCGCCGCGAGGTACGTGAGCTGGCCCTCCTCCTTCGCGATCTGATACACGCCCAACACCGTCT
>CAYSAR010000191.1:1399-4763 GCA_964428985.1 uncultured Gemmatimonadaceae bacterium
GAAGATCTCGTCCGCCTTGCGCAGCGCCCGCTCGCGCGTCCAGCCGGCGAGCTCCGAGTACACGTTGATGACGCCGCCCGCGTTCGCGACGAAGTCCGGCGCGTAGAGGATGCCGCGCTTCTCGAGCATCTCGCCGTGCTTCGCCGGATCGAGCAGCTGGTTGTTCGCGCCGCCGCAGACGACGCTCACCTTGAGCTTCGGGATCGTGTCGTCATTGAGGATCGCACCGAGCGCGCAGGGCGCGAAGAGGTCGGCCTTCGCCGCATAGATCTCGTCGCCCTCGACCGCCGTCGCGCCGAACTCCTCGACGGCCTTCTTCACGCGCTCCTTGCGGATGTCGGTGACGATGAGCTTCGCCCCGGCGTTGTGCAGCTCGCGGCAGAGATAGGTGCCGACGTTGCCGAGACCCTGCACCGTGATGACCTTCTCCTCGAGCGACGACGACCCCCACTTGTGCTTCGCCGACGCCTCGATCGCGCGGAAGACGCCGTGCGCCGTGACCGGCGACGGGTCGCCCGACTTGTTCGCGAGGCCCGCGACGTAGTCGGTCTCCATGTGCACGAAGTCCATGTCGGCGGTGCTCGTGCCGACGTCCTCGGCGGTCACGTAGCGGCCGCCGAGCGACTCGACGAAGCGCCCATGCGCGCGGAAGATCATCTCGCGGTTCGTCGTGCGGTTGTCGCCGATGATCACCGCCTTGCCACCGCCGAGGTTGAGGCCGGCGACGGCGTTCTTGTACGTCATGCCGCGCGCGAGGCGCAGCGCGTCGACGATCGCCTCCTCGTCGGTGGCGTAGTTCCAGAAGCGCGTGCCGCCGAGCGCCGGCCCGAGCGTCGTGTCATGGATCGCGATGATGCCGCGGTAGCCCGCCCCCTCGTCGGCGCAGATGACGAGCTGTTCGTGGCCGAGCTGGGAGATGGTATCGAAGAGTTTCATTGTAGATGGCAGATGGCAGGTGGCAGATGGCAGAAACGTGCGTTGCAGGGTGCAAGGGCGCGTGCGTGGAGGTGCCGTGACTGCCACCCGCCACCTGCCCTCTGCCGCCTGCGGTTCGGTCCTTCAGTCCCTCGTCACGGACCGCCCGATGATGATCCGTTGCACTTCCGACGTCCCTTCGTAGATCTCGGTGACCTTCGCGTCCCGGAAGTGCTTCTCGACCGGGTACTCCTTCACGTAGCCGTAGCCGCCGAAGACCTGGATCGCCTGCGTCGTGACCCACATCGCGGTCTCGCTCGCGAACAACTTGCACATCGACACTTCGCCCGGCACGGCGAGCCCGCGGTCCTTCGCCGCGGCGGTCGTGTGGAGCAGCGACCGCGCGGCGGCGATGCGCGTCGCCATGTCGGCGAGCTTGAACTGGATCCCCTGGAACTCGGCGATCGGCGTGCCGAACTGCTTCCGCTCGCGGGCGTAGTCGCGCGCCGCCTCGAACGCCGCGCGCGCGATGCCGATCGCCTGCGCCGCGATGCCGAGCCGCCCATGCTCGAGCGAGCGCATGGCATAGATGAAGCCCATGCCCTCCTCGCCCAGCATGCGATCGGCCGGCACCCGCATCCCATCGAAGACGAGCTGCACCGTCGGCGAGGCGCGCAGGCCCATCTTGTCCTCCTTCCTGCCGACCTTGAAGCCCGGCAGGTCCGGCGTGATGATGAACGCCGAGATCCCCTTCGACTTGCGCCGGTCCTCCGGCGTGTCGGTGCGCACCATCGCGATGATCACGCCGGCATGCGTGCCGCTCGTGACCCACGCCTTCGTGCCGTCGAGCACCCAGTCGTCGCCGTCGCGGACCGCCTGGCACCGGATCGCGCTCGCGTCGGACCCGGCGTCGGGCTCCGAGAGCGCGAACGCGCCGAGCAGCTCGCCGCGCGCCATCGGCGCGAGGAAGCGCCGCTTCTGCTCGTCGGTCCCGAACGCGTTGAGCATCTGCGTCGGCAGCGCGTTGTGCACCGACATCATGACGGCGACCGACGCATCGGCCGCGGCGATCTCCTCGAGCGCCAGCAGGTACGTGCGCGTCTCGAGGCCGAGCCCGCCGTGCGCCTCGGGCAGCACCATGCCGAGGAAGCCGAGCTCGCCGAGCTTCGCGATGAGGGACGCCTCGAAGTGCGAGTCGCGGTCCCACTGCGCCGCGAACGGCCGCACATGCTCGTCAGCGAACGCGCGGGCGACGTCGATGATCGCGCGCTGGTCCTCGCTGAGCGCGCGTAGGTCGGTCATCATGCCGCGTCGTACGTGTAGAACCCGCGGCCGCTCTTCCGTCCGTACCAACCGGCGGCGACGTACTTCTTGAGCAGCGGACAGGGGCGGTACTTCGGGTCGCCGAGCCCGTCGTGCAGCACCTCGAGGATCGCGACGCAGGTGTCGAGGCCGATGAAGTCGGCGAGCGTCAGCGGGCCCATCGGGTGCGCCATGCCGAGCTTCATGACCCGGTCGACCGCCTCGGGCGTGCCGACGCCCTCCATGACGGCGTAGCACGCCTCGTTGATCATCGGCATGAGGATCCGGTTCGCGATGAAGCCCGGATAGTCGTTCGCCTCGACCGGGACCTTGCCGAGCGCCTTCGCGATCGCGACGGTGCGGGCCGTCGCCTCGTCGGAGGTCGCGAGCCCGCGGATCACCTCGACGAGCTCCATCATCGGCACGGGGTTCATGAAGTGCATGCCGATCACGTTCGCCGGGCGCTTCGTGACCGCCGCGATCTCGGTGATCGAGATGGAGCTCGTGTTCGTCGCCAGCAGCGCGCCGGCCGGCATGAGCCGGTCGAGGTCGCGGAAGAGCTGGAGCTTGAGGTCGCGTCGCTCGGTGGCCGCCTCGATCGCGACCGTCGCGCCGTCCACCGCGTCGAGCGCGCTCGCCGTCGTGATGCGGCCCAGTGCCGCATCGCGCGCCGCCGCGTCGAGCTTCCCCTTCTTGACCTGCCGCTCGAGGTTCTTCTCGATCGTCGCCCGGCCCCGCGCGACCGCATCGGGCGAGACGTCGATCATCGTCACCGCGAAGCCGCTCGCGGCACAGACGTGGGCGATGCCGTTGCCCATCTGGCCGGCACCGACCACGGCGAAACGTTCATCCATGCGCTGGCTCCGTCAGGCGGCCGGCTTGCCCCTCGGCCGCGGGTACGGGTGGTCCTCTTGCCTCGCGCGCCGACGACCGGCGCCGAGAAACAGAAAGGTAACCACGAGCAGCATCGCGGCGGTGGCGGCACCGGCCTCCAGACCCCAGTCGCCGCCGGTCAGCCAGTGCGGCGCGCCGGCGACGAGTCGGTAGCCCGGCGTCGGCAGGAACTCGAGCCCGCTGATCGGTGCATGCAGCACCGCGCCCTGCGCCCAATTCACCGCGAGATGCGCGGCGAACGCCGCGACGAGGC
>CAYSAR010000192.1:0-4693 GCA_964428985.1 uncultured Gemmatimonadaceae bacterium
GACTCTGGTAAGCGGCTGAGGCGTCGATACTTGTGACGGGGTCGCACCGGAACGCTTCGACCGGCCGGCGAGTAGATATTGCGTAGGCCCCTCAAGACCGGGAGCCGTCACATGTGGCGCAGCAAGCACATCGTAGGGATCGTCGCCGCGCTGCTCGCGACGACGTCCATGGTCGAGGCACAGAGCGCGAAGGGATTCCTCTTCCGCGAGCCGCGCGTGACGGTGACCGTCCACGGCGGTGTCGCGCTCCCGAGCGCCGGGAGCGACCTCTTTGACTTCACGACCGAAGAGCTCACGCTCGGCCGCAACGACTTCAACGCGGCGGATTTCGGGGCGGACTTCGCCGTCCGTCTCTCGCCGCGGTGGGACGTCGCAATCGGCTTCGCGCAGGCGGGGTCGCGCGAGCGCTCCGAGTACCGTGACTGGGTCGACAACAACGACCAGCCGATCGAGCAGGTGACGAAGTTCTCGCGCGTGCCGATCGTCGCGTCGGTGCGGTACCACCCGCTGCCGCGCGGACGCCAGGTCGGTTCGCTCGCCTGGATCCCGGCCGCGTTCGATCCGTGGATCGGCGCCGGCGTCGGCGTCATGCGCTATTCGTTTGTGCAGCACGGTGACTTCATCGATTTTGAGGATCCCGACAACCCGGTCGTCTTCTCCGACCACTTCGAGTCGAAGGGATGGGCGAATGTCGGCCAACTGTCGGCCGGTGGCGGTTGGAACCTCTCGCCGCGCACGCAGCTGACGCTCGAACTACGGTACCTGCGCGCGTCGGACGAACTCGAAGGCGACTTCGTCGGGTTCGACCGGTTGGACCTCTCTGGCCTGGCGACATCGCTCGGCATCACCCTCCGACTCTGATGGGAGCCGCGATGCGAATCCCTTATCCGAAGTTCTTGCTCGCCACGTTGCTCGCCGGGGTCACGTCGGTGAGTGGCGCGCAGGCGACCGCGGCGGCGTCGACCTCGTCGACCGGGTGGTCGGCATGGCTCGGCTGCTGGGCGCCGGCGGGCGCTCCGGTGGCCGGCGAGGCCACGCTGACGACGTGCGTCGTGCCCGGGGACGCGCCGCTGAGCGTCGAGATCGTCTCGCTCGCCGGCGACTCCATCGTGATGCGCAGTACGATGACGGCCGATGGCATCGCGCGAGCGGTCACGGGCGAAGGATGCTCCGGCACCGAGACCGCGCGCTTCTCGGACGACGGTGCGCGCGTGTATGTGTCGGGCGAGATCACCTGCGCTGATGGCCCGACGCAGCGTACTTCGGGCGTGCTCTCCATCTCCGAGACCGGCGAGTGGATCGATGTCCACGGCGTGATCGTCGGGGAGCAGCAGAACCTGCGCGTCCGTCGCTCGCGCCCGGTGCGCGCACCCGGCGCGCTCGGCGAAGCGGAGCGCGCGCAAATCACCCGTCACCTTCGCGCGACGGAGGGCGCTCGCGTCGCGGCCGGCGTCCCGGTCACGCCGGCACGCGTGATCGACGCATCGCACGCCCTCGATCCGCGCGTGACGGAGGCCTGGGTGCTCGAGTCGAGCCGTGACGCCGCGACGATTGCACCGGTCGACCGGAAGACGGTGCTCGCGCTCGCCGAGGCGAACGTGCCGGAGCGAGTGATCGACGTGATGGTCGCGCTCAGCTACCCCCAGCACTTCCGCGTCATGCTCGCGGATGACGGGCGCAACGCGGTGGAAACGCTTGATGGCATGGCCGAGGGCGGGGAGACGGCGCACGCGCGTCGGATGTTCCCCGACGTGTTCGGCTACTCCCTCTATGGTCCCGGCAGCTGCATCACCTACTCCTGCTTCGCGTTCTATCGCGACTGGAACTTCTACAACTATTATCGCGGGCTCGCCGGCTGGGACTTCTACGGCGGTTACGGCATGTACCCCGGTTGGGGATACGGCGGTGGCCCGATCGTGATCGTGCCGGGCGAGGGTGGTGGTGGCGGCGGCGGTTCGGCGAATGGCGGCGGCCGCGTCGTGAAGGGGCAGGGGTACCGTCGCAACGGCGGCAGCGGCACCGAGAGTGCGCAGCCCCGGTCGACGGCCGCGCCGAGCTCGAGCGGTGGTTCGACCCGTACGGCGACGCGCTCCAGCGGGACGTCCGGCAGCACGAAGCAGCCGCCGGCCGAGCGGACGGCGAAGCCGCGGAAGCCGTAGGAACCGCAGAGGGGAGAGAGGAGACGTGAGAAGGGCGGCCGTTCGGCCGCCCTTCTCACGTTCGCTCACGTCGCTCCCTTCAGGGTCACACTGGCTGGTGCCGAGTGTCCGCGAGGGCTTCGCCGCTGGCCGATGACAGGCGTCGTTCCGCTCTATCTCCGTAGAGCGTGCGGCTCACCTTGTCGCCGATCGCGTGCACGATGAGGTACGTGCACGGGACGACGAAGAGCGTGAGGAAGGTCGACATCAGGAGCCCGCCGACGACCGCGATCGCGAGGGGACGCATGAGCTCGCTCCCCTCGCCGAGTCCGAGCGCGAGCGGCAGGGTGCCCATGAGCGACGTGAACGTCGTCATCATGATCGGACGCATGCGCGCGGCGCCGGCTTCGATGACGGCCTCGATCGCCGTGTGGCCCTCTTGTCGGAAGCCCTCGGCGAACTCGACGAGCAGGATCGAGTTGTTCACGACGATGCCCGCGAGCAGGATCATGCCGAGGATCACCGGCGCGCTGAACGGCGTGCCGGTCACGAGCAGGATCGCGATCACGCCCATCATCGCGAGCGGGACCGCCATGAGGATCACGAACGGGTTGATCAGGCTCTCGTACTGCACCGCGAGCACCACGAAGACGAGGAAGATCGCGAGCGCGATGACGAGCGTGAGTTGCCGGTTGCTCTCGGCGATCGCCTCCTGTTCGCCGCCGATGATGATGCCGTAGCCGTCGGGGAGCTCGAAGTCCGCGAGTCGAGCGCGAATCGAGTCGGTCACCTCGCCGACCGTCGCGATGCCGGTGATGACGTCGCCATTCAGCTCCAGCTGCCGATTCTGGTTGACGCGACGGATGCCGGTCGGACCGAGCGCCATGCGAACGTTCGCGACGTCACCGAGGCGCACGGGGCCGGCGCCACGCGAGGCGAACAGGGGGATGTCGTTGAGGTCGGAGACGCTGTTGAAGCGGCCGCGCGGGAAGAAGACGCGGACGTCATACTCGAAGTTGCCCTCGGCGTAGCGCGTCGCGATGGTGCCGTCGAGCGCCGTGCGCACCGTCTGGCCCACCTGCGCGACGTTGAGTCCGCGGGCGCGGGCGCGCTCACGGTCGAGCTCGATCGAGAGCAGGGGGCTCCCCTCGTCCTCCGGGTTCTGGAAGTTCTCGAGTCCGGGCACGCCTTGCAGGCGCCGTGAGACGGCCTGGCCGATCTCCTGGAGCGTCGCAAGCTCATCGCCGACGATCGCGAGCGATACATCCTCGCCGCTGCTGTTCGTGCGCAGCCCGGGGATGCGCGGCGGGCGCACGCCGATGCGCGCGCCGGCGAACCCGCGGCGATTGATGCTGTCCTGGAGCGTGCGCACCCATTCGTCGGCGCTCATGGTACGCTGCGACACCGGCACGAGCCGGATGTCGAGGTTGCCACGTCCCGCGTTGCCGGCCGTCGAGCCCCCGAACAGGAAGCCGCCGGCCGTCGCGAACACCGCCTCGACATGCGGCATGCGCTGCACCATGTCCTCGACCTCGAGCGCGAGCCGGTTCGTCTGCGCCGGCGTCGCGCCGGGAGGGAGGCGGATGAACGCGCCGACGTTGCCGTTGTCGACCTGCGGCAGGAACTCCGACGGAATGCCTGGGATGCGCGAGAAGAGCAGGCCAGCCACGAGCAGCACGCTGCCGAGCACGATCGACTTGTGCGCAACGGTCCAGGCGGCCGCGGTGCGGTAGCGCAGGATGACGCGGTCGAACCAGTGGTCGAAGCCGACGAGCAGCCGGTTCCGCTCGAGCCCGCTCGTGAACCGCACCTTGCCGAGCTGCGCCGCGAGCATCGGCACGAGCGTCAGGGCGAGGGGCAGGGAGGCGAGGATCGCGAACGAGATCGTGAGGATCAGCTCGCGGAAGATCAGCGCCGCGAGTCCGGTGATGAGCAGGAACGGCGCGACCGACGCGAGGTTCGTCGTCGTCGATGCCGTGACCGCGCTCGTGACCTCGCCGGCACCGACGTGCGCGCCCTCGACCGCGTCGAGTCCGTCGACCTCGCGCCGACGGTAGATGTTCTCGAGCATCACGATCGCGTTGTCGAGCAGCAGGCCGGTGCCGAGGGCGAGGCCGCCGAGCGACATGATGTTCAGCGTAAGGTCGCTGAAGCCCATCATGACGAACGTCGCGAGGATCGCGAGTGGGATCGACACCGCGATGATGAACGTCTTGCGGATCGACCGCAGGAAGATCAGCACGACGATCATCGCGAGGATCGCGCCGATGACCGCCGAGTCGCGTACGGAGTTGAGCGCGTCGCGGATGAAGCTCGATTGGTCGAACGTCACCTGTCGACGGATGTCGGCCGGGATGAAGTTCGACGCCTCGAGCCGCGCGAACGCCGCTTCGAGCCGATCGACGACGTCGACGGTGTTCGCGTCGGGCTGCTTCTGGATTCCGATGCGAACGGCCGGCGTGCCGTCGAGACGCGCCCAGAAGCGCTGGTCCTGCGACGTGTCACGCACGGCGGCGATGTCGCGCAGCGGCACGCGCGCGCCAGTCGCCGTCGTG
>CAYSAR010000193.1:0-4689 GCA_964428985.1 uncultured Gemmatimonadaceae bacterium
CTCGTCCATCCGCCCGGTGCCGGGGAATTCCGTCTCGGCGTGGAGCCGCTGGAACACTCCGAACAACTTATCGGCGTACTGCATCTCGAATCCAGCGCCGTTATCCCGGATGAAGTACACCGGATAGCCGTCGCGTTCCCCCTGCGTGCCGAACTCGATGCGCGCGTCGGGGCGGCCGCCGGTGAACTTCCACGCGTTCTCGATGAGGTTCTGGAGCACGAGCGAGATGAGCCGTTCGTCGCCGACGGCGGGCGGGACCTCATGCGCGACGAGTTCGACCGTGCGCTCGGGCTCGAGGCGTTCGAGCTCGCCGACCTGCATGCGGACGAGCGGCAGCAGCTGCACCGTCTCGCGGCGCAGCTCGGTGCGCGAGACGCGCGAGAGCTCGAGCAGCTCGTCGATGAGGCGCCCCATGCGGCCGGCCGCCTCGCTGACGCGGTGCAGGTAATTGAGCCCGCGTTCGTCCAGCTTCTCGCCGTAGTCCTCGAGTAACGCCTCGCTGAACCCCTGCAGCCCGCGCAGCGGCGCGCGGAGGTCGTGCGACACGGAGTACGAGAATGCGGCGAGCTCCTTGTTCGCCGACTCGAGCCGGCGCGCGCGCTCCTCGAGCGAGGCCTGCATCGCGCGGCGCTCGGAGATGTCGCGGATCACTGCGCCGATGCTGCGGCGCCCGTCGACGACCCAGGTCGCGAGCGAGACATCCACCGGGAACGTCGAGCCATCGCGCCGACGCGCCGTCGCTTCCATGGTGCGGTCGTTCGAGCCCGAGTCGGAGCCTTCGAACAGTCGCCCCTGCCGCCGACTGAACTCCTCGCGATCGTCATGCGGCATCAGCACGGCGATCGGCTTGCCGAGCAGGTCGCCCGGTCCGTAACCGAACATCGACTCGCCGGCGGGATTCACGTAGATGATGCGCCCCTGCTCGTCGGCGGTGATGATCGCGGCGCCGGCCGAGGAGGCGAGCGAGCGGAACTGCTGCTCGCTCGCCGAGAGACGCGAGAGCGTCTCCTTCAATTCTGACGTGCGCCGTTCGACCTTGCGCTCGAGGTTCTCGCGCGCGTCTTGCACGGCGATCGCCATGCGGTCGAACGCGGCGGCGAGTTGGCCGAGTTCATCCTTGCGGTCGAGCTCGACGCGATGCGCGTAGTCCCCTGACGCCATGCGCGTCGCCGCTTGCGTGAGCGCCCCGAGCGGCTTCGTGATCGGCCGGCTCAGGCGCCATCCCGCGAACGCGCCGATGAGCGCCACGATGAGGCCGATCATCGTGATGTTCCGCAGGAAGTCGAACGAGCGCTGGTAGACGCGGTCGTAGGGGAACTCCACCCAGGCGTACCATGGCGTGTTCTCGATCGGCTGCGGCACCCCGACGCGCCGCTCCCCCGTCTTGAGCTGATAGGTGTGGATCGCGCCGTCGGTGCGTACGCCCGCCTGCGGACCCTCGGCCGGCCCGAGCAGGTCGGTCCAGCCCGTCAGGGGATGTCCGAGGAGGAACCGGGCCTCGACGCCGATGAAGTCGTTGATGACATCGATCGTGCGGCGCGCCTGCGCCGACGCGACGATCCGGCGTCGCTTGACGACGAACCCGAGGTGCCGCGCGCCGTCGTACACCGACGTCGTGACGTCGAACCAGGTGTGGACCGAATCGGAGCGGATGTCGCCGAGGACGATCGTATCCGAGTCCGAAAGTCTCGGCGCGACGCGGGGCATGCCCGTCACGCTGAGACTCTCGGGCGCCGCCACCTCGATCAGCAGGTTGCCGTCCGTGTCCCAGACCTCGATCGCGTCCTCCACCGGTGAGGCGCGCTGAAGGCGTTCGAGTCGGGCGCGGGCCGCTTCGAAGGTCCGCTCGTTCGGCGTCTGGAGCGCCGCGATGAGCGCCGGATCCCGGCGCACCGAGGCCACGTCGCGCATGCGCGCTTGGGCGCCAGGGGTCAACAGCCCCGCGATCTGGCTCGACGCCCGCTGCGCGCGATCCGACGCCTGCTGCTCGGCGGAGTCCCGCATCTCGTTGTACGCGAGCGCGCCGAACGTCGCGATCACCGCCGCGAGCAGCGCGGCGATCATGACGGGGAGCCGAAGTGAGATGCGTGTGTTCACGCGGTAGACTGCATGTCCGCGTGCCCTGCCGGAAGGGCGCGGTCAGCCAAGGTGGGCACCCGCCGGCGCCGTCGCGAGCGCCTCCGCGAGGTCATCCGCGAGGAGGGCGCGATTCAACGAGATCGCGGCCGCGGTCCCCGACGCCGCCGCCGTCACGACCTGCTGGAGCGTGCTCGCCATGTCGCCGGCGGTGTAGACGCCGGGGACGCTCGTCTGATGATCGGCGCCGATCTCCACGAGCCCCGTGTTCTCGAGGCGGCAGCCGAGTTGGCCGACGAGCCGCCCGCGCACGTGCTGGCGCGGGTGGAGATACATCCCGCCGCACCGGAGCTCCGTGCCATCCTCGAACTCGATACGCTCGAGCCGGTCGCCGCCGCGCAGCGCGCGGATCGGTTGCTCGTACACGTCGATGCGCAGCAACGCGAGCAGGTCCCGCAGCCCGTCGCCGATCCCCACCTCGCCATCGGTGCAGAGCACGAGATCGTCGCTCCAGCCACGGAGCAGCTCGACGGCCGAGAGCGCCTCCTTCTCGCTGCGGTTGCCGAGGATCGCGAGGCGCCGACCGCGCGACTCCCACCCATGGCAGTAGGGACAGTGGAAGACGCTCTGCCCCCAGAAGCGGTCGAACCCCTCCCATTCGGGGACGTCGTCGCGGACGCCGGTCGCGAGCAGGATGCGCCGCGCGCGGTACTCGTCGCCACCGGCATCGAGCACGCGAAAGACGTTCTCGCGGCGCTCCGCGGCGATGACCTCGACGTCGAGCACCGGCACGTCATACGTCGCGAGTTGCCGTCGCGCGATGAGATGGAGGGCGACGGGGGGGGTGTCGTCGCGCGTGAAGAGGTTGTGCGCGCGCTCCGCCGCGAGGTTCCGCGGGACGCCATGGTCGAAGACGAGGGTCCGGCGCAGGGAACGGCCGAGCACCAGCGCGGCACTCATGCCGGCAGGGCCTCCTCCCACGATGATCGCGTCGTACGGCCGTTCCATTGGTCTTTGGGGTGGGGTCCGACTGATACCCGCGAATGGCCGGAGTGTGGCGCAGCCGCGCCATCCGGTTCCACGGCCACGTCCGGCCGGCGATCTTGCACCGTGGAGCCACCGAACCCATGAACCGAGCCGGGTTGCCTTCGGTCTCGCGGCCCGATGCCCGCGTGTTGATCCTCGGATCGTTCCCCGGCCAGCGGTCGCTCGCCGAGCAGCGCTACTACGCCCATGGGCAGAACCGCTTCTGGCCCGCGCTCGCCGACGTGATCGGCGTCACGCCATCGGCCCCATATGATGAGCGGTTGCGCGCGCTCCTGCGGCGCGGCCTCGCGCTCTGGGATGTGCTCGAGCGCTGCGAGCGCCCTGGGTCCATGGATACGGCGATCGTCCGCGCCTCGGAGACGCCGAACGACTTCGGCGCGTTCTTCGCGCAGCATGCGCAGGTCCACGCGGTCTGTTTCAATGGACGGACGGCGGCCGCGCTCTTCGCGAGGCACGTCGTGCCCGAGGACCTCTGGGATGGCTCGGGGATCGAGTTCGTCGTGATGCCGTCCACGAGTCCGGCGCATGCGTCGCTGCGGCCAGCCCAGCTCGCCGACCGCTGGGGGAGCACGCTGACGCGGCTGCTGAAACAGGGGGATCGTTGACGGCGTAGGCCTCGCCGGACCCCTCAATCGGCTTCGCCCAGGCCTTCCCGTGACCGCTTCGATCCGCGACCTCAAGCTCGGCCTGCGCACGCTGCGCAAGAGCCCCGGCCTCATCGTCGTCGCCGTGCTCGCCCTCACGCTCGGCATCGGCCTCACGACGATGATGTTCAGCATCGTCTACGGCGCGATGATGAAGGGGCTCCCGTTCGAGGACGGGGATCGGATCCTGATCGTGTACCGGCAGAATCCGGAGCAGCCGGACGATCGGCAGTCGCTCCCGATCCAGGACTTCCACGACTACCGCGTGCAGCAGACGAGCTTCATCAACCTCGCGGCGTACACGTCGGGGACGATGAACGTGAGCGGCCTCGACCGCGCCGAACGGTACCAGGGATCATGGATCTCGTCGGGCGCCTTCACCATGCTCGGCGTCTCGCCGGCACTCGGCCGCGAGTTCCTGCCGGGGGAGGACACGCCGTCGGGCGCGAAGGTCGCGATCCTCGGCCATGGCATCTGGGAGAACCGGTTCGGCTCGCGGCCCGACGTGATCGGCCAATCGATCCGCGTGAACGGCGTGCCCTATGAAATCGTCGGCGTCATGCCCGATGGCTTCGAGTTCCCGGCGAACGACGCGCTCTGGCTGCCGCTCCAGACCGATCCGCTCGCGAGCGAGCGCGGGCAAGGGCAGTACGTCGAGACGTTCGGCAAGCTCAAGCCCGGCGTGACGATCGACCAGGCGAACGCCGAGTTGCAGACGATCGCGAAGCGTCTCGCCACGGAGTATCCGGCGGCGAACGAGGACTACCCCACCGCCGGCGCGATCGGCTTCACCGAACGCTTCATCGGCGACGAGCCGCGCGGGCTGCTGCTCACGATGCTCGGCGCGGTGTTCTTCGTGCTCCTGATCGCGTGCACGAACGTCGCGAACCTGCTGCTCGACCGCGCGGCGCACCGCAGCAAG
>CAYSAR010000194.1:0-4648 GCA_964428985.1 uncultured Gemmatimonadaceae bacterium
GTCGCTCATGGATGAACTCGAGTCGGTGCGCGAGTCGACGGTCACGCTCTTCGAGGGACTTCCCGCCGACGCGTGGACGCGCACCGGCAAGGCGAATGGGAAGGAGATCTCGGTGCGCGCGATCGCGTGGATCTGCGCGGGGCACCTGTTGCACCATCTCGAGATCATCCAGGATCGGTACCTCTAGCGGTCGTCAGGCGAGACTGCCCTCGCCAGTCTGGAGCTTCCACAACGACGCGTAGAGGCCATTGCGGCGCACGAGTTCATCGTGCGACCCGCTCTCCACGATCCTCCCCGCCTCCATCACGTGAATCGCATCGGCATTTCGTACGGTCGAGAGCCGATGCGCGACGACGATCGTCGTGAGCGACCGCTCGGCCGCCACACGCGCGAGCGAGCGCTGGATCGCCGCCTCGGTCTCGTTGTCGACGGCCGACGTCGCCTCGTCGAGCACGAGGATCGCCGGCTCGCGATAGAACGCGCGCGCGAGCGCGATGCGCTGGCGCTGGCCGCCCGAAAGCTGCGTGCCGCGTTCGCCGACGAGGCTCGCGTATCCCTGCGGCAACGCGGCGACGAACTCATGCACCTCGGCGGCGCGCGCGGCGCGGTCGATGCGCCCCTCATCGCGATCCGACGCCGCCTCACCGTAGGCGATGTTCTCAGCGATCGTGCCATCGGTGAGGAACGGCTCCTGCGCGACGTAGCCGATCGTGCGCCGCAGCGACGCGGGATCGAGCGTCGCGATGTCGGTGCCGTCGAGCAGGATCCGACCCGCATCGGGCTCGATGAAGCGCATCAAGAGCTTGAGCACGGTGCTCTTGCCGCCCCCCGTCGCGCCGACGATCGCGACGGTGCGACCGGCCGGGACGTCGAAGCTCACGTCATCCACGGCCGGGCGCCCATCGTACGCGAACCGCAGACCCTCGAAGCGGATCGTCTTCGCCGCGTGCGGATCGCCGGTGATGCGCGCCGTCGGTCGAGCGGGAAGCGGCGTCTCGAGCAGGTCCATGATCCGCCGCACCGACGCCATCGCGCGGTTGTACAGGTCGGTCATGTCCGCGAGGCGCGTCATCGGCCAGAGGAGCCGCTGCGTGAGGTACACGAGCGCCGAGTAACTGCCGACGCCGATCTCGCCGCGCAGCGCGAGCAGGCCGCCATAGAGGAGCGTCGCGATGAACCCGGCGAGGATCGCCATGCGGATCACCGGCGTGATCGCCGCCGAGTAGCGGATCGCCTCGGCGTTCTTCGCGCGGAAGTGGTCGGACGCGCCGCGCAGGTGGTCGGCCTCGAATCCCTCGGCGGTGTACGCCTGGATCGTGGCCATGCCGTACAGGTTGTTGTTGAGCCGCGCGGAAAGCGTCGCCGCCGACTCGCGCACCGCGGCATAGCGCGGGGCGAGGCGGCGCTGGAACCAGAACGCACCGACGAGGATCAGCGGGATCGGCAGGAACGCGAGCACCGCAAGGTCGGCGGTGACCGCGAAGAACACCGCGCCGACGAGGATCGACGAGCAGAAGACCTGGATCAGGTCGTTCGCGCCGGTGTTGAGGAAGCGCTCGACCTGGTTCACGTCCTCGTTGAGCAGCGCCATGAGGCGACCGCTCCGCTCGCGTTCGATGAACGCCGGCGGCAGCGCCTGGAGGTGACCGTAGGCGGCCTGCCGCAGCTCGTGCTGCAGGTCCTGCGCGAGCCGGCGCCACTTGAGTGCGTAGAGGTATTCGAACGTCGACTCGAGCACCCAGACGAGCGCGGTGACGGCGACGAGCACGACGAGCTGCCGTGCGGGATCCTCGATGCCTTGGCGCGCGAGGAAGGAGTCCCGCCGGTTCACGACGACGTCGACCGCGACGCCGATCAGCAGCTCGGGCAGGACGTCGAAGAACTTGTTGAGCGCCGAGAAGACGGCGGCGAGCGCGGCGTCTCGGCGGTAGGGACCGGCGAAGCGCGCGAGGCGGCGGAGCGGGTGCGGCGTCGTCAGATGTGCAGGGCCCGTCCGAGCGCCCCCAGCGCCGCTTCCTTCACGACCTCGCTCAGCGTCGGGTGCGAGTGCACCGTCGCGCCGACGTCATCGGCCGTGCCGCGGTACTCCATCGCGAGCACGACCTCGCTCAGCAGGTCGCTCACGTTCGGGCCGATCATGTGGCAGCCGAGGATCTCGTCGGTCTTCGCGTCGGTCACGAACTTCACGAAGCCCTGCGCCTCGCCCATCGTGCGCGCGCGGCCGTTCGCCGAGAACGGGAACTTGCCGACCTTGTACGCGCGGCCGCTCGCTTTCGCCTCGGCCTCGGTGATGCCGCAGGTCGCGACCTCGGGCCAGGTGTAGACGACCGCCGGCATGTTGTGGTAGTGCATGTGCACCTTCTTGCCGGCGATCACCTCGGCAGCGATCACGCCCTCGTCCTCGGCCTTGTGCGCGAGCAGCTTGCCGCCGATGGCGTCGCCGATCGCGTAGACGCCGGGCAGGTTCGTGCGCATCTGGTCGTCAACGACGATCTCGCCGCGCTTGCCGAGCGCGAGCCCGAGTGCCTTCGCGTCGATGCCGGTGAGCGCCGGCTTGCGGCCGATCGAGACGAGCACGTAGTCGGCGCCGAACGTCCGCGCGGCGCCGTTCTGCTCGGTACCGATGACGATGCGCGCGCCGTCGCGGTGGCCGCCGGTGACCTTCGTCGACGTGTGCAGCTCGAGGCCCTGCTTGGAGAAGATGCGCGTCGCTTCCTTGATGACGTCGTCGTCGTTGCCGGGCAGGATCGTCGGTGCGTACTCGATGACGGTGACCATCGCGCCGAGGCGGCGCCAGACGGAGCCGAGTTCGAGGCCGATGACCCCGCCGCCGATGACGATGAGGTGCTTGGGCACCTCCGGGATGCGCAGCGCGCCGATGTTCGAGAGGATGCGTTCCTCGTCGAACGGCAGGAAGGGCAATTCGATCGGCAGCGAGCCGGTCGCGATGATGACGTTCTTCGGACGGTAGGTGGTGACGGTGCCGTCGAGCGCGCGCACATCGACGACGTTCGCGTCGCCCTCGCGCTTGAGCGTCCCGAAGCCCTTCGCCCAGGTGACCTTGTTCTTCTTGAAGAGGAACTCGACGCCCTTCGTGTTCTGCGCGACGACGTCGTCCTTGCGCTTCATCATGCGCGCGAGGTCGAACGAGAGGCCGTGGAAGTCGATGCCGTGCTCGGCGGCGTGGAGGCGGGCGAACTCGAAGTGTTCGGAGGAGCCGAGGAGGGCCTTCGAGGGGATGCAGCCGACGTTGACGCAGGTGCCGCCGAGCGTCTTGTCGAGCTCGACGCAGACGACCGAGAGCCCGAGTTGCGCGGCGCGGATCGAGGCGACGTAGCCGCCAGGCCCGCCGCCGATGACGACGAGGTCGGGGGAGAGGGAGGGGTCGGGCATGGTGCGGGGAATCTAAGGGACGGGCATGGCTTTGGTTATCGGTTTGGGTTCGGGGTCGGGCATCCTCGTTGTCACCACAGGGGCACAGGGGACACAGGGGAAGCGTCATGAGAGTTGACACGCGGGACATGTTGTCCGGCGCGGTGATCGAGGCGGCGATCGCTGTGCATCAACAGGTCGGACCGGGCATGATCGAGTCGGTCTATGCGGCGTGCCTCCGATTCGAGCTGAGAAAGCGAGGGCTCAGCTTCGCGTCCCAAGTCTCGATCCCAGTGAAGTACGATGGCTGCGACGTCGGCGCGGCGCTGCGGCTAGACCTGCTCGTCGAGGATTCGCTCGCAGTGGAGCTTAAGAGCGTTCAGTCGCTCGCCCCGATCCATGTCGCGCAGTTGATCACCCACCTCCGGCTGTCTGGATTGCGTCGCGGATTGCTTCTCAACTTCAATGTGGTTCGGCTCATCGATGGGGTTCGTCGCGTGGTCGTCTGAGTGATCATCCCTGAGCTCCCTGAATCCCCTGTGTCCCTGTGGTGAAGCGGTCACGAACCATACCTTGAAGCCGATGCGCCTCTCGATCGTCACGTGCACACGGAATCCCGATCAGCACCGGTTCAAGCGAGTGCTCGATGCGATCGATGCACTGCGAGTGCCACCGGGATGGGACCGCGAGTACCTCCTCGTCGACAGCGCGAGCGATGGGCCGCTCTCGTCGCGACCGGAGGTCCGAGCGTTCTGCGAGGGGCGCGCGAGCGGCATCCTCAAGACACACGACCGCCCGGAACCTCGATGGCTCCGGGCGGCGGTGGGGGTGCTCGGCCTGCGCTGACGCGCGTCGCCGCGCGCCCGTGCGGTCAGTCGTCGATGAGCATCGACGCCGGGTCTTCCATGAGCTCTTTGACGCGCACGAGGAAGAGCACCGCCTGTTGGCCGTCGATCACGCGGTGGTCGTAGCTCAGCGCGACATACATCATCGGCCGCACGACGACCTGTCCGTCGACGACGACGGGGCGGTCTTGGATCTTGTGCAGCCCGAGAATCGCAACCTGCGGGTAGTTGATGATCGGCGTCGAGACGAGCGACCCGAAGACGCCGCCGTTCGTGATCGTGAACGTGCCGCCGGTCAGGTCCTCCATCGTGAGCTTGCCGTCGCGCGCGCGCTTCGCGACGGCGTTCATCGCGCGGCTGAACCCGACCATGCCCATGCGGTCGGCATCCTTGACGTTCGGCACGACCAACCCCTGCTCGCTCGCGCCGGC
>CAYSAR010000195.1:0-4640 GCA_964428985.1 uncultured Gemmatimonadaceae bacterium
CATCCAGGCCACGCGTTCCGCCGCGCGCGAGCACTCGGTGCCGCTCTTCCTCACCTCGAGCTTCGTGTTCGACGACGCCGAGCAGGCGCGCGCGCTCTTCGCCGAGGAGGTGCAAGGGCCCGTCTACAGCCGCTACTCCAATCCGAACACCGACGAGTTCATCGCGAAACTCTGCGCCCTCGAGGGGGCGGAGGACGGCCTTGCGACGGCGTCAGGGATGGCGGCGATCTTCATCGTGCTCGCCTCACTCGTGTCGGCCGGGGACCATGTCGTCGCCGGGCGGGCGTTGTTCGGGTCGACGCACCAACTCCTCACGCGTGTCTTCCCGCGCTGGGGCGTGACGCACACGTACGTCGACGGCGATGACCCCGACGTCTGGGCGGCCGCGCTCACGCCGCGCACACGCGCGATCCTCGTCGAGACGCCGTCCAACCCCGGGCTCGACCTCATCGACCTCGCGGCGCTTGGCGCCCTCGCGCGTGCGCGCGGCATCCCGCTCATCGTCGACAACTGCTTCTGCACGCCGGTCATCCAACGTCCGATCGAGCACGGCGCGTCCCTCGTCGTGCACTCGGCGACGAAGTTCCTCGATGGGCAGGGACGCGTCCTCGGCGGCGCGATCGTCGGCGATCGCGCGTTGATCGCCGAAGCGCGGTTCCTCGCACGCCATAGCGGACCGGCGCTCTCGCCGTTCAACGCGTGGGTGCTCTCGAAGAGCCTCGAGACGCTGAACGTCCGGATGCTCCGGCATTCCGAGAACGCATTCGCGCTCGCGCAGCGGCTCACGTCCCTGAAACGACCGTACGCGGTGCGCTATCCGTTCCTGCCATCACACCCGCGCTTTGAGCTTGCGACGCGCCAGATGGAGGGCGGCGGCGGCGTGCTGACGGTCGACGTCGGGGACTATGCGCGCGCCGTGCGATTCCTCGACGCGCTCCGGCTCTGCTCCCACTCGCCGAACCTCGGGGACACGCGGACGATCGTGACGCATCCGGCGTCGACGACGCATTCGAAGTTGACCGAGGAGGAGCGGGGGCGGGTGGGGATCACGCCGGGCTTGGTGCGGATCTCGGTGGGGCTGGAGGATGTGCGCGACGTGATCGTCGATATCCAGCGGGCGCTGGGTGCGTAGCTCGCGCCTGTGGCACTGCTCCTATTCCCCCATCACCACGACCTCATTGTCCACCGGCGCCGGCCTCAACTCGGGCCGCGACTCGAGCAATCGCACGCAACTGTTCCACCGCAGGATCGCATCGTCGTTCCCCGATGGCCTGAGCCGCTCGGCCTGCTCGTACTGCTCCATCGCCTTGCGCACGTGCTCGTAGGCGATGAACCCGGCGCCGGGCACGCCTGAGGCGAGCTTCGCGAGCGCGCGACGCTCGAGGATCATGCCGCCGTAGTACGCGCGCTCGTACTCGCTCGTGACGCGTCCGAGCGCTTCGTGCGCGCGCCGCGCGAGGCCGTCGGACTCGCCGGTGAACTGGTCGGTAAGCGCGAGCACGAGCGTGTGCAGCGCGCGCTGGTTCTGTGGGTCGGTCGCGAGCACGTCGAGGCAGATGCTCTCGGCCGCCCATGGCTGGTTGATGAGGCGGTAGCGCTCGGCCTTTTCGATCGACCGCGCGACCGCGGCGGCGGAGAGCGGCTTCAGCTTCGGCGTCGTCATCGTCGTCCTCCCCCGTCAGCCGGCGGCGTTCGTGGACCCTTCATCCTTGCGCGTACCCCGCACGAGCCGCACGAGCGCCGCCAGCGGATCGTAGAAGCGGTCGGCGACGCGCTCCTTGAGCGGGATGATTGCGTTGTCGGTGATCTTGATGCCCTCGGGGCAGACGGCGGTGCAGCACTTCGTGATGTTGCAGTACCCGATGCCATCGGCCTGCTTGAGCTCCTCCGTGCGGTCCTCGGTGTCGAGCGGGTGCATCTCGAGCGCCGCGACGTACGTGAGGAACCGCGGCCCGATGAACTCCTCGTGCTTCACGTGGTCGCGCAGCACGTGGCAGGTGTCCTGGCAGAGGAAGCACTCGATGCACTTCCGGAACTCCTGCACGCGGTCGATGTCCGACTGCTGCATGCGCCAGGTGCCATCGGGCGCATCGGGCTTGCGCGGCGTGAACCGCTTGATGCCCTTCTTCACCCGGAAGTTCCACGACACGTCGGTCACGAGGTCGCGCACGGGCGGGAACGCCTTCATCGGCTCGACGGTCACCGGCTGCGTGAGGTCGAGGTCATTGCACCGCGTCATGCACATGAGCCGCGGCTTGCCGTTGATCTCGGCCGAGCAGGAGCCGCACTTGCCCGCCTTGCAGTTCCAGCGCACGGCGAGGTCGTGGGCCTGCTGCGCCTGGATCTGGTGGACGACGTCGAGCACCACCATGCCCTCGGTGACGTCGGCCTCGTAGTCGCGCAGCGCACCCGCGGCGCCCTCGCCGCGCCAGAGACGGAAGGTCGCCTTCATTTCTGCTCCTCGATGATCCGCGCGAGCTCCGCGGGGAGCGGCGGGATCGGTTCGCGGGTGAGCTGCATCGCGCCATCGGCGCCCTTGCGCACGACGACGTTGAACTTCGCGGCGGCGGGGTCCTTGTCCGGGTAATCGTCGCGGAAGTGCCCGCCGCGGCTCTCCTTCCGCTCGATCGCGCAGCGCGTGATCGCCTCCGAGATCATGAGGAGGTTCCCGAGGTCGAGCGCGGTGTGCCAGCCGGGGTTGTACTCGCGATTGCCCATCGCGCCGGCCTTCGCCGCCTTGGCTCGCAACTCGCGCAGCCGCTCGAGCGCCCGCTTCATCTCCTCCTCGCGTCGCACGATGCCGACGAGGTCCTGCATCATCGCCTGGAGCTCGTGCTGCACCTCGTACGGCCCGATGGCGCCCGGCGCCGCGCCGCGATCGAACGGCTCGAGCGCGCGCGCGGCGACGCGGTCGACCTCGGCCGCATCGATGTGCGCCGTCGGTTGGGAGAGCGCGAACTGCGCCGCGTACAGTCCGGCGCGACGCCCGAAGACGAGGAGGTCGGAGAGCGAGTTGCCGCCGAGCCGGTTCGCGCCGTGCAGCCCGACCGCGCACTCGCCGGCGGCGAAGAGACCCGGCACGTCGGTCATCTGCGAGTCGGCGTCGACGCGGATGCCGCCCATGATGTAATGCGTCGTCGGCCCGACCTCCATCGGCTCCTTCGTGATGTCGATGTCGGCGAGCTGCTTGAACTGGTGGTACATGCTCGGGAGCTTCTTCTTGATGTGCTCCTCCGCCTTCGGGAGCCGCTCCTTGATCCACGAGATGTCGAGGAAGACGCCGCCGTGCGGCGAGCCGCGGCCGGCGCGCACCTCGCGCATGATGCAGCGCGCGACATGATCGCGCGTGAGCAACTCGGGCGGCCGGCGCGCCGACTTGTCGCCCTGCGTGTACCGCCAGCCCTCCTCCTCGTTGTCCGCGGTCTGCGACTTGTAGTTGTCGGGGATGTCGTCGAACATGAACCGACGACCCTCCTTGTTGCGCAGCACGCCTCCCTCGCCGCGCACACCCTCGGTCACGAGGATGCCCCGCACGCTCGGTGGCCAGACCATCCCCGTCGGATGGAATTGCACGAACTCCATGTCCTGCAGCGCGGCGCCGGCGTTGTACGCGAGTGATTGGCCGTCGGCCGTGTACTCCCACGAGTTGCTCGTCACGCTGAACGCGCGCCCGACGCCGCCGGTCGCGAGCACGACGGCCTTGCAGCGGAAGAGCCGGAAGCGGCCGCGCTCGCGGTCGTAGCCGAACGCGCCGCAGACGCGCGCGCCGTCCTTGAGCAGCGCGATGATGGTGACCTCCATGTGCACGTCGATCCCTTGATGGATCGCGTGGTCCTGGAGCGTGCGGATCATCTCGAGGCCGGTGCGGTCGCCGACGTGCGCGAGCCGCGGATAGCGATGGCCGCCGAAGTTGCGCTGGAGAATGCGGCCGTCGGCCGTGCGGTCGAACACCGCGCCCCACGCCTCGAGCTCGCGGATGCGGTCCGGCGCCTCCTTCGCGTGCAGCTCGGCCATGCGCGCGTTGTTCACGTACTGGCCGCCGCGCATCGTGTCGGCGAAGTGGACCATCCAGTTGTCGCGGTCGTCGACGTGCCCCATCGCGGCGGCGGCGCCGCCCTCGGCCATCACCGTGTGCGCCTTGCCGAGCAGGGACTTGCAGACGAGGCCGACGCGCACGCCTGCGGCGGCCGCCTCGATCGCCGCGCGCAACCCCGCGCCGCCCGCGCCGATGACGAGGACGTCGTGCTCATGCGTCTCGTACGTCGCCACCTAGATGATCCTCCAATCGGTCCAGATGCCCATCGCGCAGAGGCGCACGTAGATGTCGGCGAACGCGACCGAGAAGAGCGAGGCCCACGCGAAGCGGCCGTGCGCGCGGTTGAGGCAGCTCGTGCAGTCGTAGGCGACCTTCCGCGCGGGCTTCTCGGAGATGCGATCGAGGACGCCGCCCACGAGATGCCGCAGCGAGTGGCAGCCGAGCGTGTAGCAGGCGAGGAGCACGACGTTGACGGTGAGCACGAGCGTGCCGACGCCGATGCCGAACTCGGTCCCATCGCCGACCGACGCCGGCCAGCGCGTCGCGACCCAGACGTCGTAGCTCAGGAACACGAGGAAGATCAGGGCGAGGTACATGAAGTACC
>CAYSAR010000196.1:0-4632 GCA_964428985.1 uncultured Gemmatimonadaceae bacterium
GAACAAGACCGCAGCCACCGCCGCGAGCACGCAGTACGCGATCGTCACCGACACGTACACCCCCTTGTCCTGCATCCCGTACGTCATCGCGAGTACGTACGCGACGGGGATCTGGAGCACCCAGTACACGAACAGGTTGATGTACGTCGGCGTCCATGTGTCACCCGCGCCGTTGAACGACTGCTCGAGCACCATGCCGAGCGCGAAGAGCGGGAAGCCGAGCGCCATCACGCGTAGGCCGTAGGCGCCCATCGCGAGCACTTGGTCGTCGGCGGTGAACCATCCGACGATCGTGCGCGCGAAGATGAAGAACGCGACGCCGGTGAGTCCGAGGAACGCGATGTTGTATTTCGCGGCCTTCCACACGCTCTGCTCGGCGCGCTCCGGCCGCTGCGCGCCGAGCGCTTGCCCGACCATCGTCGCCGCGGCGGCGCCGAGCCCGTACGCCGGCATCAAGGCGAAGAGCAGGATGCGGATCGCGATCGTGTAGCCCGCGAGCGCGGTCGCCCCGAAGCCCGAGACGACGCGCACGAGCGCGATCCAGCTCATCGACCCGATCGCGACCTGGAGCGTGCCGGTGCCGGAGAGCTTCGCGATCGACCACATCGTCGACGGCTCGACGACGAGGTGCCGCCGCGTGACCGCGAGGTGGCCGCTGCCCTTCGCAAGCAGCCAGAGCGCATAGCCGAAGCCGATGCCGCGGCCGATCGTCGTCGCGATCGCCGCGCCGGTCACGCCGAGCTCGGGGAACGGACCGATGCCGAAGATCAGCAGCGGGTCGAGCACGATATTGATCGAGTTGCCGAGGATCAGCACGCGCATCGCGACCGCGGGGTCGCCGGCGCCGCGGAAGACGGCGTTGATGACGAAGAGCAGGAACGCCGTCGAGCTGCCGGCGAGCATCCAGCGCGCGTAGCCGGTGCCCGTCGCGAGCACGTCCGGCGTCGCGCCCATGAGCGCGAGGAGCTGCGGCGCGAAGATCGCCCCGACCGCGCCGATCAACCCCGAGACGAGGAGGCCGAGCAGCAGCACCTGCACCGCCGCGCGTCCGGCGCGCTCGGAATCGTTCTCGCCGATGCGCCGTGCCACCGTCGCGGTCGCCCCGATGCTCAGGCCGAACGCGAGCGTGTAGATGACGATCATCAGCGACTCGGTGAGACCGACGGTCGCGACGGCGGCGGGGCCGAGCCGCCCGACGAAGAAGACGTCGACGACGGCGAAGATGCTCTCCATCGACATCTCGATGACCATCGGGACGGCGAGAAGGAAGATCGCGCGGCCGATGGGCCCACTCGTGTAGTCGTGCGACGAGCCGCGGATCGCGTCGCGGATGTCGCGCCAGATGCCGTCGGATGGAGGGTTCAATGCTTCGGATGGACTATGCACAAGGACCTCTACGGGATCGGAATTGAGAACGCCCCACCTGTTCGTCTCGAAGCAGGAGGGGCGCTGATCCGCGAGGCGCGGCCGGAGGTCGGCTGCGGCTACCCGAGTTGCCCTGCTTCGGTGGACATGCTGACGAACGCGTCGTCGGCGACCGGCACTGCGATCGCCACCTCCCGGCGCAGCCGGGTCGCGTTGTGGTTCAGCATGGGAAGCAGGAAGTCCATCGTTGCACCTAGAGTCGGGTTGCTACGGAGGGAGGAGGCTAATGAGGGCTCTGGGAACCTGTCAAGGCCGGAGCTAGCGCTCCTTGCCAACGCACAGTGCGCAGTTCGGTGCCGAACCACGACATTCAGACGGACAGCACCCCCTCGATCCTCCCCGCGATCAGATCCACCCCCGGCAACACCGCCTCCAGCAACACCGGGTGATAGGGCATCGGGATGTCCTGCGGCGCGAGCCGATCGACCGGCGCATCGAGATGCCAGAACGCCTCCTTCGCGACGACCGCCGCGATCTCGGCCCCGAAGCCCGCCGTCATGTTGTCCTCGTGCACGATGAGGCAACGCCCCGTCTTCCGCACCGACGCGAGCACCGCGTCGCGATCCCACGGCGCGACCGTGCGCAGGTCGATGAGCTCCACGCGCCCGTCGAAGCGCTGCGCGGCGTCGTCGCACCGATGGACCATCGCGCCCCAACTCACGAGCGTGAGATCACTTCCAGCGCGCACGACGCGCGCTTGGCCCATCGGCAACACGTAGTCGTCGCCGGGATACCGCGCGCTGCCGTCGCCGGTCATGAGCAGCGAGCGATGTTCGAAGAAGATCGTCGGGTTTGGGCTGCGCATCGCCGCGCGCAGCAAACCGACCGCGTCGGCGGCGTTCGACGGCATGACGACCTGCCAGCCGTACGCGTGCGCGAAGCGCGCTTCGTCGCTCAGCGAATGCCAGGGATCGCCGACATCCTTGCCGAAGCCGCCGGGCATGCGCACGACCATTGGCGCGGCGAAACGGTTCGCGGTGCGCCAGCGCATCGTGCCGGTGTTGTTGAGCTGTTCCGTCGCCGGGTCGGCGTACTTGCGGAACTGGATCTCGGCGACGGGCATCAAGCCGGCGATCGCGAGCCCCGACGCGCGGCCGATGATGCCTTCCTCGCTCAGACTCGTGTCGAAGACGCGCTTGTCGCCGTACTGCTTCTGGAGGCCCTCGGTCACGAGGTGCACGCCGCCCTTCTTGCCGACGTCCTCACCGAAGACGAGCAGCTTCGGATTCACCGTGAGCTCGTGGCGCAGCGTGCGCCGCACGGCCTCGGCGAAGCGGAGGAGCTCTCCGCCCTCGGCGACCGCCGGGGAGCCACCGAGCGCGGTCCGTTCCGTGCGGGTCAGGCCACCGAACGCCTCGGGCGCGGCATCGTCGTCGATCGCGTACACGTGGTCGGCGATGCGTGCCGGATCGGGCACCGGTCGCGCGCGCGCGGCCGTCAATGCTTCGGCGACGTCGCGCGCGACCTCGGCTTCGAGGTCGGTCCACTGCTTCTTCGAGAGCACCGACGGCACGAGATAGTCGCGCAACCGGGGCAGCGGATCGCGCGCGGCGTCGGCGGCGATCTCCTCGTCGGTGCGGTAGCCCTTCTGGTTGTCCGGCCCCGAGTGCGAGCAGAGCCGCGGGAGCGTGAGGTGCACGAGCGCCGGACCCTCGCCGCTGCGCACATGCGCGACGCACTCGGAGAGCAGCGTCGCCGTCTCGTGCGGGTCGCAACCATCGCCGTCGCGGATGAAGAGGTTGCCGAACGATGCGAGGTTGCGCGCGATGTTGCCGCCGGGCGTCTGCATCTCGCCCTTCACCGAGATGCCGAGGTCGTTGTCTTCGATATAGAAGAGCATCGGCAGCTTGAGCGTCGTCGCCATCGTGAGCGCCGACCAGAAGCCGTTCGTCGCGACGGACGCATCACCGCCGAGCGCGACGCCGAGCGAGCCCTTCCACGAGTCGTCCTGCAGGACGTCGCGGTGGTACGTGATCGCCTGCGCCCAGCCGGCGGTCGGCGTGTACTGCGAGCCGACGTCGCCGCTCATCGGGAGGACGACCGGGCCGTCGCGGTTCGGGAGGTTGCAGACGACACCGATATCGCGGCCGTCGGAGAAGCCACCGGCGCGGCCGAGTGGCGAACCGAGCGCGTCCTCGAGGGAGAGTCCGAGCGAGAGGAGGAGCGGACGGCTCCGGTAGTACGCGCCGGCGGCGTCGTGCCGGCCGTCGATCAGCGACCCGAGGATGACCTGCGCGACGTCATGTCCGCGGGCCGAGAACTGGTAGAGCACGACGTGGTCCTTGGGGACGGTCGCGCGGTTCTTGTTCGTGTACTCCTCGGCGTCATCGAGCGCGCGGGAGGCGAGCACGTGGTAGGCGATGCGGCGCCAGTCGAGGTTCGGCAAGGGCGTCGTCTGCTTGGACATGCGACAAAGCTAGTCGCGCGTCGCTCCCGTGCGCGGCGGCAGCGCCTCGTGCTTGAGGCGATCGAGCTCGGCGCGCAGCGCCGGCAGGAGCGAATCGCCCCGGGCGGTGCCGACGAGGTTCGTCATCTCGAACGGGTCGGCCTCGAGGTCGTAGAGCTCCTCCATGCCAGGGAGCTCGGTGTAGACGATCAGCTTGTGCCGCTCCGTCCGCACGGCCTCGTAGCCCATCCGCAGGGTGCGCGGGAACACCCGGTCCGTGTAGTACTCGAGGAAGATGCTCGTACGCCACTCGGTCGCGCTGCCGTCGAGTAGCGGCACGAGCGACGTCCCCTGCCGCGCCACCGTGTCACGCACGCCGGCGAGCGCGAGCAGCGTGCCGGCGAAGTCGATGGTCTGCACGAGTTGCCCGGGCGTCGTGCCGGCGCGCGCGACGCGCGGGAAGCGCACGATGAGCGGGATGCGTGCCGTCTCCTCGTAGGCGAGACGCCGCTCCTGATCGAGGCCGTGCTCGCCGTAGAAATAGCCGTGGTCGCCGGTGAACACGATGATCGTGTTGTCCAGCGCGCCCGTCTCCTCGAGCGCGGCGACGAGCTGGCCGAGGCTCTCGTCGACGCCCAGCAGCATCTCCAGCCGTGCGCGGATGTCCCCGTCGCCGGTGCCCGTCGCGGGCGAGAGCGGGGGCAGGCCGGGGATCGCGCGCGCGAGCGCCGGCTTGCCCACCGGCGCGCGCGTCGCGTTCTCGCGGCGGGGGACGACGGCGTTCGCGTGGTGCCCGGTGTGCCGGGGGGCGGCCTCGAAGC
>CAYSAR010000197.1:0-4615 GCA_964428985.1 uncultured Gemmatimonadaceae bacterium
CGGCGCGGGCGGCGTGGCGCGGGGGGCCGCCGTCCTGGAGCGGGCCGCCGCGGCGGGGATCCGTCTGCAACGACGCGGCGCGGCGGCGGAGGATGGCTGGGATGAGTACGGATGCGCGATCGGCGGCGGCTCCGAAGGCGCGGCGCGGGCCGTCGCCGCGCTCGCCGCGGGCGATGCGGACATCGCGCGCTTCGAGCGGGTGACGCCGTCGCTCGCCGACTTGATCGAGCGGGTCCTGTCCCGCGCGACGGAGGAACACGGTGCATAGCCGATCCATCCTGGCCCTGATGCGCGCCGCGTTCCTGACCGGGACGAGCTATCGCCTTGCGACCGTCCTCTCGCTCGTCGGCCTCATCGTCTCCCTCGTGCCGCTCTACTTCATCTCCGGCGCGCTGCAGCCGGTCGTCGCCGAATCCATCGCGCGCGAGGGCAGCGACTACTTCGGGTTCCTGCTCGTCGGGATCGCATCGACCTACGTGCTCATGGCCGCGGTGTCGGCGGTGCCCGGCGCGATCGCCGGCGGACTCGGCAGCGGCACGTTCGAGGCCTTGTTGGTGACCCGCACGCCGCTGCCGGCGATCCTCGCCGGCATGGCCGCATACCCGATCGCGCAGAGCCTCCTGCGCGCGGCCTTGCTGCTCGTCGGCGCGGCGGTCGTCGGCGTCGACATCGCGTGGACGGCCCTGCCGCTCGCCTTGCTGTTCGTCGCACTGCTGATCGTCGCGTACGCCGGCATCGGCATGGTCGCGGCCGCACTCGTCCTCGTGTTCCGGACGTCGGGTCCGCTCGTGACCGCGGTCATCGCCGCCTCGAGCCTGCTCGGCGGCGTATACTACTCCACACGCGTGATTCCCGCGTGGCTGCAGGACCTCGCTGGCGTGATCCCGCTCACGTACGGGCTGCGCGGGATTCGTATGCTGCTCCTCGGCGGCGCGACGCCTGGAGAGGTCGGCAGCGACCTGCGCATGATGGCGATCCTCGCGGTAGTTTCCCTCGGCGGGGCGTCCCTCGTGCTGCGTCTCGCGCTTCGCCATGCCCGTCGGGCCGGCACGCTCTCCCTCTACTGACCCAGTCCCTGCCCCAGCGCCCGCTCTCCCCTGAATGTCGCATCGTCTTCCGGACCGCCGGTCCGGGGGACGTGGACGCGGCGATTTCGGCGATCGCGACCGAGCCGTTGGATTGGCTTCGTGCGCTGTACATCGCCGAGAAGGAGCTCGCCGCGACCGCGCTCTGGCGGAGCCTCGAGCGCAGCGGGATGTCGACGCGCATGCCGACGGAGATCGCCGAGCGCATGCGACGGAATGCGATGGTCACGGATTTCCGGATGATGCGGCTCGGCCAGCGGCTGCGAGACACGCTCCGGACGCTCGAGGAGCGCGGGATCCCGGTCATGCTGCTCAAGGGCGCGGCGCTCGGGGCGCTTCTCGATCCGACCTTCCGGGAACGGCCGATGGTCGATCTCGATCTCTTGGTCCATTCCGAGGACGCGGCCCGAGCGCGTGAGGCGATCATCGCCGCAGGATGGCCGCAGAGCGAGGATCCGACCGTCCACGAACTGCTCGAGAATCACCATCACCTGCCGCCGTTCATCGATCCGGTGATCCCCGACCTGCGGCTGGAGCTGCATCTCGCCCTCTTGCCGGCCGACAATGCGTTTCGACTCGACGGCAGAGAGCTCTGGTCCGAGGCGCGCTCGGCCCCCGCCCCATTCGCGTCGGCCTTGGTCCCCTCGCCGGAGCACCTGCTCTTCCACACGTGCACGCACTTCGCATGGGCGCACACGATGCGGTTCGGGGCCTGGCGCAGCCTGCGGCTCGCGAACGCCCTGATCACGAGCGGGATGTTGGATTGGGAACGGTTCGTCGCGTTGGCCGTACGGGCGGGCGGCGCGAGCAGCTGTCATTGGACGCTGCGCCTCGGACGACGTCTCGCGGGGATCGAAGTGCCCGATGCGGTGCTCGATCCGCTCGCGGTGCCCCCGCAAGCATGGTTGCGCGAGGTACTCGAGCGCTATTTCATCGCCGACCTCGTGCCCGGCGAGGGGATCGTGTCGCCGTCGGTGCGACTGTCCCGTTTCCTGTGGCGGCTCGCGATGCGCCCCGGACCGGACGGCGGGGTGCACGGCGAACGATGGGATCACGATACGCGCTGGGCCGCCGCCCGCGACGCGACCGGTGCCGCCGGCGGACCAAGGCGCTCACGGCGCATGCCGAACGTCCGGCACTGGTGGGAGTTCGCGCGACGGACACTCGTCTCGCTGGATTGACCTCTCACTCCGCCCGCGCCACCCCCGCCGGCGTGATCGACCGCGCGCGCACCGCCGCCCCCAGCACCGCCTCCGCGATCCGCTCCACATGCCGGTGGTCGGTCCCGCAGCACCCACCCAGGATGTTCAGCTGCGGCAGCAACGCGCACAACCGCGCATAGTCCGCCCCGAGCTCCTCCGGATCCCCCGCATCCAGGTCGGGACTCTCGTTGAGCTCGGCATGGCTCTTCCGCGACGCGTTCGCCCGTAACCCCCGTATCCGACCGAACTCCGGCGCCCCCGTGCGCAGCACCCCCTCGAAGTGCTCGGGGTGCGCGCAATTGATCATGTAATAGCTCACGTAACCATCAGTCGCGGCATCCACCGCGCGGATCGCGTCGGCGAGCGACTGCCCCGTCGGCAAGCGACCATCCGTCTCGAGCGTGAACGAGATCGCGACCGGCATCCCGGCGCGCTTCGCCGCGAGCGCGATGCCGACCGCCTCGGCCTCGTAGTTCATCGTGATCGCCGTGACCATGTCCGCCGACGTCGTCGTGAACGTCGCGACCTGCGCATGGTGGTACCGCTCCGCCTCGACGGCGCTCATCACGAGGGACGGCACGTAGCCATCGCCGCGCGGGCCGATGCAACCGCTGATCACGACCGGCGTGCGCGAGGCGACGTACTGTGCGCGCACTTCCTCCAACAGCTCGATCGCCTTGCGGTTCGCGGCCGCGAGCGTGCGCGCGTTGTAGCCGAGCCGGCGACCCCAGTCCTCGCTCGCGCGCCACGTCGCGCTCTCGAGCACGAGCCCCGCCCCGTACCGCACGGCGATGTCGCCATAGCTCGTGTAATAGCGCCGCAGCGCCTCGGTGCCCGCCTCGGTCTTGAGAAGATCGAACGCGGCGAAGTCGGGAAGGTCCCACCCTTCGTGGTGGATCAGCGTGGTCTCGATGCCGCCGTCGGTGAGGAAGAGCGGCGGTGAGGCCTGCGGCAGGGAATGTCGGTGGCGCACCATGGGAGTCGTGGGAAAGGACATCCCCAGTTGCGACGCTCCCCTCGACGACGCGACATGGCGCCGTCACGCGCGGACGTCAGGGCATGCGCGCGGCGGCGACCGCGAGGCAGATCCATCCAGCCAGGAAGCACACCCCGCCGATCGGCGTGATCGCGCCGAGCCCACGCACGCCGCTCAACGCCATCGCGTAGAGCGAACCGGCGAAGAGCACCGTGCCGGCGACGAAGAGCCATCCGGCGGCGGTCGCGAGAGTCGGCGCGCCGGCAGGGGCGGCACCGGCGACCGTCGTCGACACCGCCGTCGTGCGCGAGATGACCCACGCGACCGCGAAGAGCGCGAGGGCGTGGTACATCTGGTAGCGCGCGCCGGTCTCGAACGCCTCGAGCATGCGTGGCTCGAGTCGCGTGCGCAGGGCATGCGCCCCGAAGGCCCCGGCCGCGACGGCGATGGCGGCAGAGATCGCGCCGAGGACAGCAAGAGTCCGATGCATGTGCGGAAGTTAATGTGATACAAGCACTTGGACGAGTCTCGCAGGGATGGCCGACCGGCCCCATCCTGTGGCCTTGAGGGGTTCCGTCGCCCTTGCGATTTTCGGTCTTTGTTCGGTAATTGCGGGTAGGAAAAGGAGCCTTTTCCCGCTCCTTCTTCCTCCTTCCCGCGCTTCACATCGCCCACAATGTCGCTCGCCGCCCTCCGCCAGCAACTCGCCGCCGTCGTCGCGGGGACCCCGAGCACCACGCCGGGCCTCCCCACCGGCTTGGTCGCGCTCGATGCGGTACTCCCCGGCGGGGGACTTCCCGCCGGCCGAATCACCGAGCTGCTCGCCGCGCCCGGACATGGCAAGACGACGATCGCGCGCTCGCTCGTCGGTGCGACGATCACCGCCGGTCACTGCGTGGCGTGGATCGACGCGACGCGCACGCTCGACCCGCGCGACTTCTTCGCGCTGCCGGGCGTGGACCGTGCGATGAAGGCGCGCGCGAGCCGGTCCCCTGACTTCCTCGACGCCCTCTGGGTCGTCCGTCCCCCCGATCCCGCGCGCGCGCCGTGGTGCGCCGACCTGCTGCTGCGCACCGGCACCTTCGCGCTCGTCGTGCTCGACGGCGCGCCGGTGTTGCCGCGCGCGGTCGCGGTGCGCCTCGCGCAGCTCGCGCGCGAGGCCGACGCCGCGCTGTTGCTGCTCGGCGAGGGCACGCGCGCCGCCGAGATCGGCGGCGCGCTGCGGCTCGTCATGCGGCGCCCGGGAGCGGTGACGGTCGAGAAGGGCGGTCCCCACCAGAACGTGTTGCTGCGGCCCCTGGGCCGGGAGCTTCGCCATGACACCATCCCGAGCATCACGACCCCGTCCCGCG
>CAYSAR010000198.1:0-4614 GCA_964428985.1 uncultured Gemmatimonadaceae bacterium
TTCTGCGCGGCGAGGCGCCACGACGTCGTCTTCACGCTGAAGCCCTCGAGCGCGAAGTCCGCACCCTGCGCCGACGCATCGAGATCCACCGTCGGCAGGTCACGCACGAGGTACGAGAACGAGACGCCCGGCACGACGAGCGACTGCTCGAGGATGCCGACGCGCGCGCCGATGCCGATCTTCGTCGAGCCGCTCGACGGGTCGATCGTCAGGCCGTCGCCCTCGACCTTCGGAATGTACGTGAGACTGCCGATGAGGTCGACGCCGCCGATGCGCGACACGCCCATCGGGAAGCCCTTGTAGATGCCGACCGCGAAGTCGACCGCGGGGAGCGCCACGAACTGGGAGTTCGTCTCGATCGACGACTGGACCGCGCCCGTCGTCGACACGTTCATGTCCTCGACGTTCGGGAGGTCGCCGCGCACCGCGTTCGCGCGCAGCGCGATCGCGAAGTGCGGGAAGCCGCCGAGCGTGCTGCCGATGCCGAGCGTGTGGCTGCCGCCGACGAGGGCAGTGCCGAGCTGGGGCATCATGTACGCGAAGAGGTCGGTGGCCTTCTCGCAGGCGTCGGCCTGCGCCTGCTGGGCCAACGTGCCGGTCGGGCAGACGGCGGCGCGGTCCTGGGCGCCGAGCGGCGCACCGACGGCGAGGACCAGCGCGGAAGCGAACAGAAGACGACGCATGCGAGCGTGCTCCGTATCAAACGAGGTGGACCCGTCCGGTTCCCCGGCGGGTGTGTCCGATGACCCAACTATCGACGCCGGCTCTCGTCGCTTGGTCACGGATCGCGGCCGCCCCGTTCGTGTCGCAGATCACGATCATCCCGACCCCCATGTTGAACGCCCGGAACATCTCGGCGTCGGAGACCCCGCCCGCGTCCTGAAGCACGCGGAAGGTCGAAGGGACGGCCCAGGCCGAGCGCTCGACGACGGCGTCGATCGTCGACGGCAGCGCGCGATCGAGGTTCCCCGGAATCCCGCCACCCGTGATGTGCGCCATCGCGTGCACCTGGCCAAGGACGGGCGAGAGGACGCCGAGATAGGAGCGGTGGACGGCGAGCAGCACGTCGGCGACGGTGCGCCCGTCGGCATCGGGGTAGGCATCGTGCGGACCGAGCCGCATACGCTCGGCGACGATGCGCCGCGCGAGCGAGTAGCCGTTCGTGTGCAGGCCCGAACTCGCGAGCCCGACGAGGACGTCGCCCTCGCGCACGCCGGCGCTGGTGATCACCGCGTCCTCCTCGACCGCCCCGACGATGAAGCCGGCGAGGTCATAGTCCGGCGGCGTGTAGACGCCCGGCATCTCGGCGGTCTCGCCGCCGACGAGCGCGGCGCCGTTCTCGCGGCACCCCGCCGCGACGCCGGCGACGACGCCCTCGACGACGGCCGGCAACAGCTTGCCGAACGCGACGTAGTCGAGGAAGAAGAGCGGCCGCGCGCCCTGCACGAGGATGTCGTTGACGCAATGGTTCACGAGGCAGTGGCCAATCGTGTCGTGGCGGTCGGCCTCGATCGCGACCTTGATCTTCGTGCCGACGCCGTCGGCGCTCGAGACGAGCAGCGGCTTGCGCATCCCCTCGGGGACGCGGAACATGCCGCCGAAGCCGCCGAACGCGCCGCGCGCCCCGGCGGTGAAGGTCGACTCGACGAGCCGCTTGATGCGATGCTTCGAATCGTCCGCCGCGTCGATGTCGACGCCGGCGCTCGCGTACGTGAGCCCATCGCGGCTCCCGTGGTCGGCGCTCACGCCGGCAACTCCTTCTCGAACGCGACGAGCCGGTGGAACTCGCCCATGCGGCGCTCGATGTCGGCGCGCGTCACTTCGAGGAGGCGCGTGATCGAGAAGCCCTCGACGACGAACGAACCCATCACCGAACCGACGATGACCGCGCGGCGCATGTTCGACTCGCTGAGGTCGCCGGTGCGCGCGAGCCATCCCATGAACCCGCCGGCGAACGAATCCCCCGCCCCCGTCGGGTCGAAGATCGACTCCAACGGGTAGGCCGGCGCGAAGAAGATCGACTCCTTCGTGAACATGAACGCGCCATGCTCCCCCTTCTTGATGAGCACCGTGCGCGGCCCTCGCGCGAGGATCCAGCGCGCGGCGTGCACGAGGTTCGATTGCTCCGTCAGCTGCCGCGCCTCGGCGTCGTTCAGCGTGATCAGGTCGACGTGCTTCAGGAGTTCGAGCAGGTCGGCACGGCGCGACTCGATCCAGAAGTTCATCGTGTCGCAGGCGACGAGCTTCGGCTTGTCGACCTGCCGCAGCACCTCGAGCTGGAGCCGCGGGTCGATGTTCGCGAGGAAGACGTACTCCGCCGTCTTGAACGCGGCGGGGATCTTCGGCCGGAAGTGCGAGAAGACGCCGAGACGCGTCTCCAGGGTCTCGGCCGAATTGAGGTCATGGCGGTAGCGTCCGCGCCAGCGGAACGATTCGCCATCCATGCGCTCGAGCCCCGCGAGGTCGACGCCGCGCGCCTTCAGCGGCGCAAGCTTGTCGACCGGGTAGTCACTGCCGACGACGCCGACGAGTTGCACCGACGTCTGGTGCGAGGCCGAGGCCGAGAAGTAGTTCGCCGAGCCACCGAGCACCTCGTCGGCCTTGCCGAAGGGGGTCTCGACGGAATCGAGGGCGACGGAACCGACGACCAAGACAGACATCAGGAGGCAGGTGGCAGGTGGCAGTCACTGCGATGCGGCAGACGTCGCATCGCGCTTCAGTCGATCCCCTCTCTACGGACCCCTCGAGCGCTACATCCTGTCCGGCGCCGAGATGCCGAGCAAGGCCAATCCGTTCGCGAGCGTCACCTTCGCCGCCTTCGCGAGGGCGAGCCGCGCCCGCATGATCGGTTCCGGCTCGCCGAGCACGTGGTGCTTGTGGTACCAGGTGTGCACGAGGCGCGCGGTCTCGAGCAGCCAGCTCGCGACACGATGCGGCTCGAGCGACTCGGCCGCACCGGCGACGAGCGCCGGCCAATCGAGCAGCGCCTTCACGAGCTCGCGCTCTTCCGGCGTGTCGAGCGCGCCCCAGTCGACGTCCGCGCCGCTCACCGTCGCGAGGTCGACCGCGCCGACGCGGAAGATGCCGGCGAGGCGCGCGTGCGCCATCTGGATGTAGTAGACCGGGTTCTCCTCGGACTGCGAGCGGGCGAGATCGACATCGAAGACGAGCTGCGAGTCGCCCTTGCGCATGAGGAAGAAGTAGCGCACCGCGTCGCGCCCGACCTCATCGATCAAGTCGCGCACCGTCACGTAGCTGCCGGCGCGCTTGGAGATCTTGACCTCCTCGCCGCCCTTCATGACGGTGACCATCTGGTGCAGCACGTACTCGGGATAGCCCTTCGGCACGCCCATGTCGAGCGCCTGCAGTCCGGCGCGCACGCGCGCCGTCGTGCCGTGATGGTCGGCGCCCTGCACGTTGATCGCGCGCGTGAACCCGCGCTCGAACTTCGTGACGTGGTACGCGACGTCGGGCACGAAGTACGTGTAGGTCCCGTCGCGCTTGCGCATGACGCGATCCTTGTCGTCGCCGTACTCGGTCGTGCGCAGGTAGAGCGCGCCATCGTCCTCGAACGTGTGGCCGGCCGCGCGCAGCCGCTCGACGGTCTTCTCGACGAGGCCATCGGTGTAGAGCGAGCTCTCGAGGTAGTAGACGTCGAAGCGCACGCCGAACGCGCGCAGGTCGAGGTCCTGCTCCTTGCGCAACTCGCGCACGGCGACCTGCCGCACCTGATCCAGATCATCGCCACGCGAATCGTGCGGGAACTCCTCCGCGTAGCGCGCGGCGATCTCCTTGATGTACTCGCCGTGGTAGCCGCCCTCGGGCACGACGAGCGGCTCCCCGGCGCGCTCGCGCAGACGCGCCTGCACGCTGAGCGCGAGATTCGCGATCTGCACGCCGGCGTCGTTGTAGTAGAACTCGCGCGTGACGTTCCAGCCCTGCGATGCGAGCAGCGACGCGATCGCATCGCCGAGCGCGGCTTGGCGGCCATGCCCCACGTGCAGCGGCCCGGTCGGGTTCGCCGAGACGAACTCGACGTTCGCGCGCTTCCCCTGGCCGCCGGTGCCACGTCCCCACGCCTCACCCGCGGCGAGCAGCCGCGCGAGCCCTGACGCGAGGTCGGCCGTCGCGAGGCGGAAGTTGATGAAGCCCGGTCCGGCGACGTTCGCCTCGGCGACGCCCGCCGCCTTCGTGTCCAGCGACGCGAGCAACGCGTCGGCGATCTCGCGGGGCTTCTTGCCGAGCGGCTTCGCGAGCGTCATCGCGAGATTCGTCGCCCAGTCGCCGTGCGCCGGGTCGCGCGGGCGCTCGAGCACCGGCGTCGTCGAGGCCGGGGCGCCGAGCGCGACGGCCGCACGCGCGAGCGCGTCGCGCAGGGCGTCGACGCCGCTCACTTCGCGGATCCGGGTTTCGCCTTCGCGGTGTCCTTCTTCTCGCTCGATGCGGGCTTGCTCTCGGCCGGCTTCGGTGCCGGCGCCGAGCTCGTCGACGAGGCGCCGGTGTCGCTCGACGTCTTGCTCTCGCTCCCGCTCGACTCCGCTTTCGGGGCGGCACGCTGGTCCTTCTTGCCGTCCTTGCCGTAGTCGGTGATGTAGAAGCCCGAGCCCTTGAACA
>CAYSAR010000199.1:0-4607 GCA_964428985.1 uncultured Gemmatimonadaceae bacterium
GGCTGCGGAACTCGCCGCCCTCCTCGGAGACCTTGTTGCGGCTCGCGAGCGAGAAGACCTGGAAGCCCCCCGAGTCAGTGAGCATCGGGCCGTTCCACGCGGAGAAGCGCTGCACGCCGCCGAGCTCGCGCACGAGGTCGTCGCCGGGGCGCAGGTGCAGGTGGTATGCGTTCGCGAGGATCATCTGTGCGCCCATTGCGCGCAGCTCCTCGGGATCGAGCGCCTTCACCGTCGCGAGCGTGCCGACGGGCATGAATGCCGGCGTCTCCACGGCGCCGCGCGGTGTCGAGAACGTGCCGGCGCGCGCGCGTCCCTCAGTCGCGTGGATGCTGAACGCGAAGTCGCTCACCCGTGCGCTCATCCGTGCACCAGCATCGCGTCGCCATAGGAATAGAAGCGATAGCCCTCGCGCACCGCGACGTCGTACGCGTGCATCGTGAGGTCATACCCGGCCATCGCCGCGACGAGCATGAGCAGCGTGGAGCGAGGCAGGTGGAAGTTCGTCACGAGGAGATCCGCAGCGCGTGGGCGATACGGCGGGCGGATGAAGATGCGCGTCTCGCCGCTGCCGGCGCGGAAGCGGTCGCCATCGAGCGCCGACTCGAGCGTGCGCAGCGCGGTGGTCCCGACGGTGCAGACGCGGTCGCCGCGCGCGCGCGTCTCATTGAGCAGCGCCGCCGTGGCCGCGGGCACGTCATACCACTCCTCATGCATCACGTGCTCGGCCGGATCCTCGACCTCGACGGGCTTGAACGTCCCAGCACCGACGTGGAGCAGGACATCGGCGCGAGGCACGCCCTGGGCCGCGAGGGCATCGAGCAACTCCGGCGTGAAGTGCAACCCAGCCGTCGGCGCTGCGACCGACCCTTCCTCGCGAGCGAAGACAGTCTGGTACCGCTCCTCATCGATCGGTGCGTCCGAACGTGCGATGTAAGGCGGCAGAGGCACATGCCCATACCGACCGATCGCCTCATGAACGAGCCAGCGACGTGCAGAGGACCCTGTGGAGGACGCAGGAACCCTCGGCGCACTCGGCGCCTCGGCGTTGAGTACGTCCCCGTACCCCTCGACCCGCATCCGTACGATGCGCGTCCCGCGGTCGGTCGCATCGAGCACCTCGATGTCGAACCCCGGCGCGATCGCCACCACGCGCCCCGCCTTCAGCTTCGACCCCGGCTGCACCATCGCTTCCCACCGCTCGTCGTCCAGCTCGCGCAGCAGGAACACTTCCGCATCCGCGCCCGACCTCCGCTTGCCGAGCAGCCGCGCGCGGAACACGCGTGTCGTGTTGAGCACGATCGCATCGCCCGCGCGCAGGAACGCCGGCAGGTCGCGGAACACGTGATGCGCGATCTCGCCCGTGCCGCGATCGACGACCATGAGCCGGCTCTCGTCGCGCCGCGCCGCCGGCACCTGCGCGATGCGGTCGGCCGGGAGATCGAAGTCGTAATCGGCGGTGCGGAGCCCATCGCGCACGCGGCCCGCGTCACCCGCTCCCGCAGTCACCGCGTCACCTCGTCGCGATCAGAACAGATCGGGCTGCGCCGAGGCCGGCGGGGGCGGGAAGCCGAAGTGGCGATACGCTTGCGCCGTCGCCATGCGCCCTCGCGGCGTGCGCTGGAGGAAACCGTTCTGCACGAGGAAGGGCTCGTACACTTCCTCGATCGTGTCGGCATCCTCCCCGACGGCCGCCGCGACGGTCGCGACGCCGACCGGGCCGCCCTCGAACTTCTCGATGATGACCTTGAGGATGCGCGCGTCCATCTCATCGAGCCCGAACTCGTCGACGTCGAGCATCTGGAGCGCGTCGCGTGCGACGTCGCGAGAGATGTGCCCACCCGCCTTCACCTGCGCGAAGTCGCGCACGCGCCGCAGCAAGCGGTTCGCGACGCGCGGCGTGCCTCGCGCACGCCGCGCGAGCTCCTCGGCCCCAGCGCCGTCGATGCCAGCGCCGAGCACCGCGGCGGTGCGGTGCACGATCTCCTCGATCTCGCCGGCGGGATAGTAGTTGAGCCGCAGCTCGATGCCGAAGCGCGCGCGCAGCGGCGCGGTGAGCATGCCGAGCCGCGTCGTCGCGCCGATCAGCGTGAAGCGCTCGATTGGCATCGTGATCGTCTGGGCCTTCGGCCCTTCGCTCAAGCGGATGTCGATCTTCCAGTCCTCCATCGCCGGATAGAGGAACTCGTCGATGATCGGACGGAGCCGGTGGATCTCGTCGATGAAGAGGATGTCGCCGGCGCGCAGGTTCGTGAGCGTGCCGACGAGGTCGCCGGGCTTCTCGAGCGCCGGGCCGGACGTCGTGTGGATGTTGACGCCCATCTCGCGCGCGATGAGCTCGGCGAGCGTCGTCTTGCCGAGGCCCGGCGGGCCAAAGAGGAGCGTGTGGTCGAGCGGCTCGCGGCGCGCGAGCGCGGCGTCGATATAGATCCGCAGCGCGTCCTTGACCTTCGACTGCCCGATGAACTCCGCGAGCCGCTGAGGGCGGAGCGAGAGCTCGACGACGGATTCCTCGGGGAGGGATTCGGGGGTCGTGATCTCGGCGCGGGGCATGGGCTACAAATCTAGCCCGAGTGAAGGATCGCGTGATGTCGCTCTTACCACAGGGGCGCAGGGAGCACAGGGCCCCCTGTGTCCCCTGTGGTGAGAAAGGATCTCGAGGATCTCAACGCGCGAGCGCGGCCAACGACCTTCGGATCACATCCGCCGTATTCGCTCGCTCCGCCGCACTCATCCCCTCGATCGTCGCCTTCACCGCCCGATCCGCATCGGCGGGGGCGTAGCCGAGTGCGACGAGGGCGCGGATCGCATCGGCGCCGGGGCCGGCCGGTGCGGCCTTCGCCCCGCCGATCGGTGCACCCGCGTCGGCCGCCGCATCGAGCTTGTCCCTCAGTTCGAGCACGAGTCGTTCCGCCAACTTCTTCCCGACCCGCGGCACGCGCGTGAGCGTTGCGAGGTCGCCGTCGCGCACCGCGCGCACGAGGCGCTCGGCGGTGAGCGTCGAGAGCAGGTTCATCGCGAGCGCGGGGCCGACGCCCGTCGTGCCCATCACGCGCTGGAAGAGCCGGCGGTCATCGGCGGTCGCAAAGCCGAAGAGGATCCACGCGTCCTCGCGCACGACCATCGCGGTGTGCAGGGAGATCTCACTCCCCATCGGCGGCAGCGCCTCGATGACGCCGAGCGGCACGAGCACCTCGTACGCCAGCCCGCCGGCGGTCATGACCTCGATGCGATCGAGCGTGTGGCCGACGAGGCGGCCGGTGATGCGCGCGATCACCCTCGGCCCCCGCTGGCCGCGCGGCGCGCGATGCTCGCATCACGCGCCGCGAGTGCCCGCTCAAGCGGGGCGCGCATCGCGCAGGCGAGCGCCGCCGCCACGCCATCCGCCGCGTCGACGGGCTGCGGCGCGCTGCGTAGGCGCAGCAACTTCGCGATCATGAACTGCACCTGCGCCTTCGTCGCGCTGCCGCTGCCGACGACCGCCTTCTTGATGTCGGCTGGGGCGTACTCATGGATCGGCAGCCCCGCGTCGGCGCCAGCGAGCAGGATCACGCCGCGCGCATGCCCGAGCACGAGCGTCGTGCGCACGTTGCGCGCGTAGAAGACATCCTCGACCGCCATCGCGTCGGGGCGATGACGTGAGATGAGTTCACGGATGCCTCCGGAGATGTCGCGGAGCCGTGAGGCGAGCGGCGCCTCGGCCCGGGTGCGGATCACGCCGCATTCGATGAGCTCGTGCGTCGTCCCCGAACGCACGACGCCGTAGCCGGTGACCGCCGTGCCGGGATCGACGCCGAGGATCAGCACGCGATCACGCGGGGATCGCCGAGTCGTCCATGTCGAAATTCGCGTCGACCTTCTGCACGTCGTCGAGGTCCTCGAGCGCCTCGAGCAGCTTGATAAGCTGCTCGGCCGCGGCACCCTCGACGCGGACCGTGCTCTTCGGGATCCACGCGAGTTCCGCCTCGCTCGCCTCGAGCCCCGCGGTCGCGAGCGCCTGGGCGACGGCGTGCAGCTCGTTCGGCGCCGTCGTGATGACGAACTGTCCGTCCTCGGCACTGAAGTCCTCGGCGCCCGCCTCGAGCGCCTGCTCCATCACCGCGTCCTCGTCGCGCCCGTTCGCCGGGATCACGATCTGGCCCTTGCGGTCGAACATGAACGACACCGAGTTCGCGGTGCCGAGGTTGCCACCGCCACGCGAGAGCTTCGCGCGAACCTCGGCGACGGTGCGCGTCGGGTTGTCGGTGAGCGCCTGGATCATGAGCGCGACGCCGCCGGGCCCGTACGCCTCGTACAGCACGTCCACGTAGTCGACGCCCTCGAGCTCGCCGGTACCCTTCAGGATCGCGCGCTGGATGTTCTCCTTCGGACACGACTGCGCCTTCGCGTTGTCGATCGCGGTGCGCAGGCGGGGGTTGCCGGCAGGGTCACCGCCGCCCTGCTTCGCCGCGACGGTGATCTCGCGCAGCAGCTTCGTGAACATCGCGCTGCGCTTCTTGTCCGTCGCGGCCTTGTAGTGCTTGATCTGCTTCCACTTACTGTGACCGGCCATGATCCAGAACGGCTTGAGTGATCAGGTAGCGGGCGCCCCGCATCAAAGGGCGCGCTTC
>CAYSAR010000200.1:0-4593 GCA_964428985.1 uncultured Gemmatimonadaceae bacterium
CAAGGCAACGATGTCGGATGCTGGGTCGAGCGCCCGCGCGAGCTCCAAGAGGCGGGGATCAAGGCGCGCGCGGAGGGGAAGGGCGACGAGTGGTTCCGCGGCAAGCAGGCTTGGTACGACAACGATGCCGGGGCCTCGACGCTGCGCGAGGTCGTGGAGGTCATCGCCGCCGCGGCGGCCGGCACCCCGCGATGTGACAGCGGACCCCTGCCAGAACGGGCGGGAGCGCCCTAGCTTTCGGGCTTCACCCGAACCCGGATCTATGGCGAAGGAAGAAGCGATCGAACTCGAAGGGACCGTGACCGAAGTGCTCCCCAGCGCGACGTTCCGCGTGCACCTATCCAACGGACATGACGTGCTCGCGACGATGGCCGGCAAGATGCGCCGGTTCCGGATCCGGGTACTCCAAGGGGATCGAGTGTCGGTCGAGGTGTCGCCGTACGACCTATCGCGGGGACGGATCACGTTCAGGCACAAGAACTGAGCGCGTGAGACGTGAGAGGTGAGGGGCGCGCCCGTTCGGGCGCGCCATTTTTCGTTCGCGAAGCCAGAGATGCACGAAGGGCCGCCCGAACGGGCGGCCCTCTCTAATCTCCCCTCTCCCATCTAGTGAGTCGATGCTTCGGCCGCGGCCGGCTTGTCCGGCTGGAGATACGTCGCCTTGTGGATCGAGTACGCCGCCACGTTCGCGACGATCGCGAGGACGACGATCACCGCCGCGAAGCCCCAGCCGAGCTTGTTCGGGTCGTAGTTGCTGTCCTGGCGGGCCATCGCGGCGTCTCCTTCGGGGTTCGGTGGGTTCGACGTGGACACTTGAATGGTAAACGGTCCCGGGCAGGCGTCGCCACTGGTTCGACGATCCCCGTCCCGGTTGATTCCAAGCATGCCTCGCGCCGCTGAACCTGGCACGCTCCGCACGACTCGTCTCCGGACCCCCCGTACCGCGCGCTGTTCGGTGCGTGGACCCGAGGACCCGACTGCCGTTCGCGAACTCTGGTTCGCGCTCCACGGCTACGGGCAGCTCGCGGCGAGCCTCGCGAACGACATCGGCGCGATCGACGACGGCACACGACTCATCGTCGCGCCCGAGGCGCTGTCGCGCTTCTACTTCGCGAAGCCGTTCGAGTCGCACCGCGGGGCGCCCGTCGGTGCGTCGTGGATGACGCGCGCCGACCGGCTCGAGGAGATCGCCGACCATCTCGAATGGCTCCAACTCGCCTACACCCATCACGCGTCACCGCTCGCGGACGACGTCCCGCTCGTGGTGCTCGGCTTCTCGCAAGGCGCGGCGACGGCGACGCGTTGGGTCGCGAGCGGTAGCGTCTCGCCGGCTCGGCTCATCTGCTGGGGCGCGGGCATCGCACCCGAGCTCGACCTCGGTCCGTCGTCACCGCTGCGCCGCGCGCGCGTGACGCTCGTCCACGGGGGGCGCGACCGCCTCGTCTCGCGCGAGCAGGTCGACGCCGAGCGCGCACGGCTCGACGCGGCCGACTTCCCATATGACTACATGGAATTCGAGGGTGGTCACCGGCTCGACGACGACACGCTGCTGCGCCTCACCACTGACGCCGTGGAGGCGACGTGAGCTCAATCCCTTCGCTTGAAGCGTTCGAGGTCGCGGCGGTCGCGCTTCGTCGGTCGCCCCTTCTCGGCGTCCATCGCCGGAGCGGCGGCGGTGAGCTGCCAGTGCAGTCGCTCGCGCGCGGAGCGCGACGCTTCGGTCTCGGCGTACAGCGTCGCGGCGACGCTCGCCGGCCCGCGACGCTCGGCGGTCCCCTGCACGATGACGATGTGCTCGTACGGACCGAGGCGCAGCCGAATCTCGTCGCCGGGCCGGACCGTCTTCGCCGGCTTCACGCGGTCGCCGTTCACCTGCACCTTGCCGCCGTCGACGGCGGCGGTCGCGAGCGAACGCGTCTTGAAGAAGCGCGCGGCCCAGAGCCACTTGTCGATGCGCACCGGATCGGCCGACATGCCTCCAAGGTATCGAGGACCCGCGCCGCTGTCGCCGTCCTCGCCATGCTCCTGGCCGTCGCATGCGGCGGCGAGGAGCGCGCGGCGGAGCGACGGACGGCCGACGTCGCGGCGCGCGATGCCGCCGTCGACGCCGGCCGGCGCGCCGCGGCGGCGCCCGCGACCGGGCTCTGGTCGGAGGAGCATGTCCTCGACCGACTCGTCCGCGCCGGCGTCGCGCCACGTCGCCAACCGGAGGCGCCGGCCGGTGCGGAGTGGATGGGACGCGAGCCGATACTCATCCTCGCGGGTGGCGGCGAAGTGCGCGTCTGGATCTATGCCGACAGCACCGCCCGGGCGAAGGTGACGGCGACGCTCGATCCCGCGACGGGGACCCCGCGCGGCGAGACGGTGCCGTACCCGTCGCCGATGCGTTTCATCACGCAGAACAACCTCGCGGCCGTCGTCCACGGCGGCACGGTCACGAACCAAGAGCGCATCGCGCTCGCACTCGAGGCGGGACTTCCCGTGTCGAGCCCACCGGGAACGCCATGAGCCACCGTTCATCGTCCATCCTCATCGCACTCACGCTGTCGCTCGTCGCTGCGCCGATCCTCGCGCAGGCGCCGAGCGCCGCGACGCTCATGGCGCGGCATGACTCGCTCATCGGCGGTCGCTCGTTCCTCGAGGCGCGGGAGTCGGTGCGCATCGCCGGCACGCTCAACATCCCGATGGCCGGCATCGAGGCGCCGTTCGAGATCCTCAAGCGCAAGCCGAACTCGTACTTCTTCAGGTCCTCGCTCGGCCCGGTCGGCGAGATGCATCAGGGCTTCGACGGGACGACGGCGTGGGCGATCGCGCCCGGTCAGCCGCCGATGGTGCTCGACGGCGAGATGAAGCAGCAGGTGACGAAACAGGCGGACTTCTACGCCGACCTGCATGATTCCTCGCGCATCGCGACGTCCGAGACGGTCGGAGAGACCGACTTCGAGGGACGCCGGGTCTACGAGGTGCGGATCACGCGGCCCGACGGGTCGCGCGTGACCGAGTACTTCGACGTGGCGACCGGGCTGAGCGCCGGCGGCGTGAGCAGCGCCGGTGGCGTCCAGCAGGTGTCGATCTTCTCGGACTACAAGCAGTTCGATGGGTTCCGCTTCGCGACGCGCATCGTCCAGCGGAACCCGCAGTACGAAGTGATCCTGAGCATCTCCGTCATCGAGTTCGACACCGTAGATTCAGCGGCGGTCGCGCTGCCGGACGCGGTGAAGTCGCTCGTCAAGCCGCCCGCCGAGCGTTGATCGGCCAGACACGAACCCAGCGAACCCACCGGAACCGAGAAGCCAATGACCCGAATCGTCCGACTCCTCACCCGCAGCGCGTTCCTCCTCGCCGTCGTCGCCCCCGCGCTCGCCGCGCAGGAGACGAAGAAGCCCTCCGAGCACGGCTCGCACGACGCCCACGCCGCGCATGCCGCGCACGCCGCGAAGCCGGCGCTCGACGCCGAGCTCGGCCAGCACTTCAAGGGCATCGACCTCACTGAGGAACAGGTGAAGCAGGTCGTCGCCATCAAGGCGAAGCATCACAAGGCGATGGATGCGCTGCGCAAGGACGCGAAGGATCCCAGCGACCCGAAGCTCAAGGTCGAGATCCAGAAGCACATGGACGCCGAGCACGCGGAGTTCATGGCGCTCCTGACGCCCGAGCAGAAGAAGACGTTCATGGAGAACATGAAGGACCATCACAAGGCCGAGACGAAGAAGCCGTGAGGCCTGCGCTCGCGGCATCACTGCTCGCGGCACTGACACTGTCGGCGCAGGCGCTGTCGGCGCAGGCGCCCGACGGTCCGGCGCGTCCGTCGATCGCGCACATCCCGCTCGCGGTGAACATCGGAGTCCCCCAGGGGCCGTTCGCCGAGAACGTGCAGGCGACCGCCGGCATCACCGGCGGATTGCTCGTGCGACTCTCGCAGGCGGTCGGCTTCCGCGCCGAACTCGGCGTCATGATGTACGGTTCGGAGACGCGTCGTGTCCCGCTCGGCGACGGGCCGCTCGGCCGCATCACGGTCGACGTCACAACGACGAACACGATCTTCGACGGGGGACTCGGGCTCCAGGTCGGCATGCCCGGTCGCACCGTCATGCCGTACGTTGGCGGGACGATCGGCTTCGCGAACTTCGCGACGCGCAGCTCGGTCGAAGGGACCGACAACGAGGACGAGCCGTTCGCGAGCAGTGAGAACCACAGCGACTGGGCGTTCTCGAAGAGCGCGCTCGCCGGTCTCTACCTGCCGTTCGGCAAGGGCCGCGGCACGATCGACCTCGGCGCGCGCTACACCTGGAACGGTGAGGAAGTGCGGTACCTCACCGAGGGCGACATCGTCGATCAACCGTCCGGTCCGCCGATCATCAACGCGCGACGGACGCGCGCGGACCTGCTGACGTTCCGGCTCGGGGTGACGTTCGGGCTCTGATCCTCCCCCATCCTCCGCGGTTCGTCACAGAGGGCACCGAGGGCACAGAGTGATGGCGTGAGAGGGGGGAGGAGCGACTACTCGTCCGCTCGATAGCGTCGGTCCTTCTTCTTCTGGCCCTGGCGCTTCTTCGCGTCGAGGCGACGCGCCTTCGCTGCTCGGCTCGGCTT
>CAYSAR010000201.1:0-983 GCA_964428985.1 uncultured Gemmatimonadaceae bacterium
CCCGCTCCGATCTTGAGGGACTATGCCGGGTGAATCGCTGATCGTGCGCGGTGCGCGCGAGCACAACCTCAAGAACATCGACGTCACGATCCCGCGGGATAAGCTGACGGTCATCACGGGGCTCTCCGGGTCCGGCAAGTCGTCGCTCGCGTTCGACACCGTCTTCGCCGAAGGGCAGCGCCGCTACGTCGAGTCGCTGAGTGCGTACGCGCGGCAGTTCCTCGGGCTCATGGAGAAGCCCGACGTCGACGCGATCGAGGGCCTCTCCCCGGCGATCTCGATCGAACAGAAAACCGCCGGCGCGAACCCGCGCTCGACGGTCGGCACGGTCACCGAAATATACGACTACCTGCGCCTGCTCTTCGCGCGCGCGGGCACGCCGCACTGCGCGAACTGCGGTCGCCCGGTCGCCCGCATGTCGCCGGCGCAGATCGCCGATGTGGTGCTCGGGTGGCCCGATGGGACGCGCATCGAGGTGCTCGCTCCGCTCGTGCGCGGACGCAAGGGCGAGTTCCGCGAGCTGTTCGAGGACGCGCGCAAGCAGGGCTTCGTGCGCGCGTACGTCGATGGCGCGTTGATCGAGCTCGCCGAGCCGCCGAAGCTCAACCGCCGGCAGAACCACGACGTGTCGGTCGTCGTCGACCGGCTCGCCGTGCGCGCCGACGACCGCGGGCGCATCACCGACTCGATCGAGACGGCGCTGCGCCTCGCCGAGGGACTCGTCGAGGTCGCGCGGCATGACGGGTCGAAGTCGACGCAGGTCTTCTCCGAGAAGTACGGCTGCCCGCATTGCGGCATCTCGCTGCCGGAGCTCGAGCCGCGCCACTTCTCGTTCAACTCGCCGTTCGGCGCGTGCCCGACGTGCAGCGGACTCGGCACGAAGCGCAGCGCGAGCCCCGACCTCGTGCTCGGCGACCCAAGCATCTCGATCCTCGAGGGCGTGATCCTGCCGTGGGGCGAACCCGACGGCTACCTGCGACGCG
>CAYSAR010000201.1:993-4582 GCA_964428985.1 uncultured Gemmatimonadaceae bacterium
GTGATCCTCCCGGGCCTCGCCAAGCAGCTCAAGTTCGAGCTCAACGCGCCGTGGGGGGAGCTGCCGGACCGCGTGAAGTTCGAGCTGCTCTACGGGACGTCGAAGAAGAAGGGCGACGACGACGCCTCGCGGTGGGAGGGGATCCTCTCGAACGTCCAGCGACGCTACTCCGAGACGACGAGCGACGCGGTGCGCGCCGAGCTCGAGGAGTACATGGTCGTCGGTGAGTGCCCCGACTGCCGCGGACGCCGGCTCAAGCCGGAGTCGCTCGCCGTCACGATCCACGGCAAGAACATCGGCGAGTTCACCGAGCTCTCGGCCGACGCGGCGCTCGCGTTCGCCGAGAGCATCCCGGTGCGCGAGAAGGGCGTCAGTGCGGGGATCGATGCGGGCATCGCCGGCCCAATCCTCAAGGAGGTGCGCGAACGGCTGCGCTTCCTCGTCGACGTCGGCCTCGACTATCTCACGCTTGAGCGCTCGGCTGAGTCGTTGAGCGGTGGCGAGGCGCAGCGCATTCGGCTCGCGACGCAGATCGGAAGCAAGCTCGTCGGCGTGCTCTACATCCTCGACGAACCGTCGATCGGCCTGCACCAGCGCGACAACGCGCGGCTCCTCGAGACGCTCAAGCGCCTGCGCGACCTCGGCAACACGGTCCTCGTCGTCGAGCACGACGAGGAGACGATCCTCGAGGCCGACCACCTGATCGACCTCGGGCCCGGCGCCGGCAAGCACGGGGGCGAGGTGATCGCCGAGGGTACGGTCGACCACGTGAAGCGCGTCAAGGCGAGCGTGACCGGGCAGTACCTCACGGGCAAGCGCACGATCCCGATGCCGACGTCGCGCCGGCCGATCGACCGCAAGCGCGTGATCCGCATCGAGGGCGCGCGCGAGCACAACCTCCGGAAGATCGACGTCGAGTTCCCGCTCGGCGTCTTCGTCGCGGTGACCGGCGTGTCGGGCTCGGGGAAGTCGACGCTCGTCGAGGACATCCTCCAGCGCTCGCTCTCGCGTCACTTCTTCCGCGCGCGCGTCGTGCCCGGCGCGCACGACCGCATCGTCGGGCTCGAGCACCTCGACAAGGTCATCGACATCGACCAGACGCCGATCGGGCGCACGCCGCGCTCGAACCCGGCGACGTACACGGGGCTCTTCACGCCGATCCGCGAGCTCTTCGCCGAGATGCCCGAGGCGAAGCTGCGCGGCTATGGGCCGGGCCGCTTCTCGTTCAACGTGAAGGGGGGCCGCTGCGAGGCGTGCCAGGGCGACGGGCTCGTGAAGATCGAGATGCACTTCCTGCCCGACGTCTACGTCACCTGCGAGCAGTGCCGCGGCAAGCGGTACAACCGCGAGACCCTCGACGTGAAGTTCCGCGGCATGAGCATCACCGAGGTGCTCGACCTCACGGTCGAGGACGCGATCGGCGTCTTCGAGAACCAGCCGCGCATCCACCACAAGCTCGTCACGCTCAACGACGTCGGGCTCGGGTACATCCACCTCGGCCAGAGCGCGACGACGCTCTCCGGCGGCGAGGCGCAGCGCGTGAAGCTCGCGACGGAACTCAGCAAGCGCGACACGGGGCGCACGCTCTACATCCTCGACGAACCGACGACGGGGCTGCACTTCGAGGACGTGCGCGTGCTGCTCGAGGTGATGCACAAGCTCGTCGATCGGGGGAACACGGTGCTCGTGATCGAGCACAACCTCGACGTGATCAAGACGGCGGACTGGATCGTCGACCTCGGCCCCGAGGGAGGCAGTGGGGGCGGGATGGTCGTGGCCGAGGGGACTCCCGAGCAGGTCGCGGCGACGAAGGGATCGCACACGGGGGCGTATCTCAAGAAGCTGCTCGCGCGCTGAAAGCCAACGCGGCTATCTCAGCGCCGCATTCACCGCCGCGATCAGGGTCGTCGTGTCGAACGGCTTCTGCAGGAACCGTACATGTTCGTCCTGCAACATGTCCGCGCGGCGGTCGGCCTTGTCGTAGCCGCTCGCGACGACGACGGGCAGCGTCGGGTGCGTCTCGCGCAGCCGCCTGAGCACCTCGGCGCCGCCCATGCGCGGCATCGTGAGGTCGAGGATCACGAGGTCGAGGTCCCCGTTCCGCGAGCGCGCGAGTTCCAACCCCTCGACCCCATCCTCCGCCTCGATCACCGTGAAGCCGAGCGGCTCGAGCGTGCGTCGCACGACGCGACGCAGCGCGCGCTCGTCGTCGACGACGAGCACCGTGCCACTCCGCCGGCTCCTTGGCGTCGACGGCATCGCACTTGGCGCGCCATCGGGATCGGCGACCGCCGGGAAGTAGACGTCGAACGTCGTTGGACCGCCGGGGCCGCTCGCGACCTCGAGCGCGCCGCCCGACGAGCGGATGATGCCGTTCACCGCGCTCAGCCCGAGTCCGCGCCCTGACGCCTTCGTCGAGAAGAACGGATCGAAGATCCGGCGGCGCACGTCCCCGGGGATGCCCACGCCATCGTCGGTGACGCGCAGGTGGACCCAGCCGGCCTCGGGCTCCTCGGTGGCGTTGCGCTCGACCGCCGGGGGCGGCGCCGCACGATCGGCGCTGACCGTCACGCGGCCCTCGCCATCGCCGATCGCCTCGGCCGCGTTCGTGAGCAGGTTCAGCGCGACCTGTGAGAGTTGCGCCGGATCGATGCCGACCCAGAGCGCGGCCGGCATCGGCGCGACGTCGATGAGGACCTTCTTCGACTGTGATGCGCGCACGAGCGTGACCATGTCGTGCAGCACCGGCCGCAGGTCGGTCGTCTCGCTGCGGAGGCTCGCGCGACCGGCGTAGGCGAGCATCTGTCGCGTGAGCTCGGCCGCGCGCCGCGTCGCGGCGCCGATCTGCTCGAGCGCGATGCGCACCTCCTCCGGATCGTCGGCGAGCGCGTCGCGCGCGAGGTCGACGTTGCCGAGCACCGCGCCGAGGATGTTGTTGAAGTCGTGCGCGATGCCGCCGGCCATGATGCCGAGGCTCTCGAGCTTCTGCGCCTGCTGCACGCGCGCGTCGCGCTGGCGCCGCTCCTCCTCGGCGCGCGCGCGCCCGGTGAGGTCGGTCGCGACGAGCCCGAGCGCGTACGGCGCGCCCGACGCGTCGCGGAGCGGGAACGCCACCGCCTGCCACGTGTGCGGGTCGCCCTTGTCGCCGATCGACACCTCGCACTCGGCGTGGGTGCCGCGCGCGAGCGCATCGGCGAGCGCACCCTCGACCAGACCACGCGTCGTCGGCGGAAGCGTGTCGAGCAACGGTGCGCCGACGAGCGACGCCGCTGGCCGACCCGTCGCCTGCTCATAACGCCGGTTCACGAGCAGCACGCGGCGCTCGAGATCGACGACGACGACGATCGTCGTCGCGTTGTCGACGACGTCCTGCAGCAGCGCGCGGTTCGCCTGGAGCCGCCGCGTCATCTCATTGAACGCCGTCGCGAGTCGGCCGACCTCGTCGACGCCTTCGACCGGTGCGGTCGCCGTGAAGTCCCCGCGGGCGACGGTCTCCGCCGCCGCCGTGACCGCGACGACCGGCCGCACCGCGCGTCGGGCGATCGCGATCACGCCGAGCGTGAGCAGCGCCGCCGCGAGCAAGCCGATC
>CAYSAR010000202.1:0-4579 GCA_964428985.1 uncultured Gemmatimonadaceae bacterium
TGCCCTCGGACTTGAAGCCGATGTCGAGGACGACGAGGTTCTCGCGGATCTCGAGGACGGTCGACTTCACGATTTCGCCTTCCTCGATGGAGGCGAGCGTGCCGTTGTACATGTCCATCATCGCCTCGAACTCGTCGGACGAGAGTTCGTCCTCGTCGTAGAGCTCGGGGCGGCGGTTCGCGAGGGGGCGCAACTGCGCGCGCTGGGCGTCGCGCTTCTGGCGGGCGATGAGCTCCGGGGAGAGGGGCTCGTCGAGTTCGGTCGGGGTCATGCGGGTCCGTGCGCGGAGGGGTCGGCTCGCCGCGCGCGAGGATACGGGTGGATGGGGCGCACGTCACCGGCATTGATGGCGCGCGGACAGCCTTTAAGGGTACCCGCATCGTGCCGGAAGGTCAACGGTCGGCAGGGGTCCCTCTTTCCGATAGCTTGCCGCCCATGCATTCCACGCCGCCGATCGGCTCCACCCTACGTCGCTGGCGGCGGCGAGCGCTGCACCTGCTCCGCGACCTCCGCGATGCCGGCGTCGAGCGCTTCAAGGCCCTTGGCTTGGGCACCGAACCGACCCTCATCGCGTTCGCCGTGCCGATCGGCATCATCTCGGCGCTCGGCGTCCTCGGCTTCTATCGCGGCGTCGCGCTCGCTCACCAGGTCTTCCTGACGGCGCCGGCGCTGCTCCTTCCGGAGCTCGGGCTCCTCGCGTTCCGTCCGTTGATGACCGGCGCCGCCTTCGCCGTCGCCGCATGGACGATGCGCGTCATCGGCCGCGACCACGACGGACTCAACGTGCCGGACGTCCAGGCCGCCGTCGCCCATCGGGGCGGCCGGATCCCGCCACGCCCCGCTCTCGCGCGCACCGTCGCGAGCGCGATGACGATCGGCGGCGGCGGTTCCGCCGGCAGCGAAGGGCCGGTCGTCGTACTCGGCTCGACGTTGGGTTCGTGGCTCGGCCGCATGTTCCGGTTCCGCGCGGCGCGACTTCGCGTGCTCGTCGCCTGCGGTGCCGCAGCCGGCATCTCCGCCGCGTTCAACGCCCCGCTCGCCGGCGCGTTCTTCGCGCTCGAGGAGATCCTCGGCACGTTCTCCGGTGGCTTCTTCTCGCCCGTCGTCGTCGCCTCGGTAGTCGCGGCCGTCGTCGCCCGCGGCATCTTCGGCAGCGGCCCCGCCTTCCCCGTCCCCGGCGACCTCGGGGAGCTCGGCACGTGGGAGGTCGTCGTCCTGCTGCCCGCGCTCGGCATCGTCTGCGCGCTCATGGGCACGCTGTTCGTCCGCACCTACTTCGGCGTCGAGCGGCTCGCGCAGTCGCCGCGCATCTCGCGACGCTGGCTCCCGTGGCTCGGCGGCGCACTCGTGGGCATCATCGTGTTCCTCACGGGGGATGCGGTGGCCGGCGACGCGCACCTCGCCGCGCCCCTCGACCTGTTCGGCCGGCTCCCGTGGTGGACGCTGATCTCCCTCGCGATGCTCAAGGTGCTCGCGACCTCCTTGACGCTCAACTCCGGCGGATCGGGCGGTGTTTTCACGCCCGCACTCTTCGTCGGCGCCGCGACCGGCGGCGGGTACGGCGCGTTGATGGCGACCGCGTTCCCCGCGCTCCCGATCGACCCGGCGCTCTACGCGCTCGCCGGCATGGGCGCGATGGTCGCCGGCGCGACGGGCGCACCGATCACCGGGATCCTGCTCGTCTTCGAGATGACGCACGACTTCGCGCTCGTGATGCCACTCATGCTCGCCGTCGTGGCGTGCAAGACGGTCATGCGGCGCTATGAGCGCGACTCGCTCTACTCGGGCTGGCTCCGGCGACGCGGCATCCCGCTGGTGTTCGGCGAAGCCGAGCCCGCCGAGCTGCACGCCACGCGCTAGCGCTCGCTCGGTGTCGGCTACCGCCGCGCCGCGCGCGCGAGCGCGACGATGCGCTCGACCTGCTCTTCCTGCGTCAAGAACGTCGTGTCCATGAGGATCGCGTCGGGCGCCCGTTGGGTCTGCGCCTCGTCCTTCGCATCGCGGCGCACGATCGCCTCCGTCTCGGCGGCGATCTCGTCATCCGTCGGGCGCCGCTCGAAGCGCTGCACGAGGCGGCGGCGCGCCCGTTCCCAGGGGTCGGCGATCAGGAAGATCTTGAGCTGCGCCTCGGGGAAGACCGCCGTCCCCATGTCGCGGCCGTCGACCACCACCGCGCGCTCCTTCGCCGCGGCGCGAACGGCCGAGTTCACCCAGTCGCGGACGCCAGGCATCTTCGCGACGAGGGAGACGGCCGCGGTGACCTCGGCGCTCCGCAGTTCGGCGTCGACCGCCTCGCCATCGATGCGCGGGCCGAGACTCGTCTCCTCGGGAACGAGCGAGACCGCCGTCGCCGCATCGAGCACCTCGCGTTCCGTCCATCGCGCCGGTGCCCCACCCTTCCGCAGGCGTGCCGCCGTCGCCGCCCGGTAGAGCGATCCAGAATCGACGTGCGCGATGCCGAGCTCGCGCGCGACCCACTTCGCCGTCGACGACTTGCCCGATGCCGCTGGGCCATCGATCGCCACGACGAGCGGTCGCGCCGGCCGCGCGACGTCGGTCGTGGCGTCGTCAGCGAACTCGGGCACGTTCGAGGTCATCCCAGAAGGTAGGGTACGAGACGCCGGCGCACGATGGGTCATCGATGTCGATCGCGTTGCCGCGCACGGCGCCGAGCACGCCGAACGCCATCGCGACGCGATGGTCGCCGTGCGTCGCGACGCGACCGCGCAGCGGACGGTCGCTGCCGCGCACCACGAAGCCGTCGGGCAGCTCCTCGACGTCCGCCCCGACGGCGCGGAGGTTCGCGACGACGGTCGTAATGCGATCGCTCTCCTTGACGCGGAGCTCGCCCGCGCCGGTGACGCGCGTCTCGCCCTCGGCGCGCGCGGCGACGCAGGCGAGCAGCGGCAGCTCGTCGATGAGATCCGGGACCTCGTCCGCCCCGATCTCGACGCCGCGCAGCGGTGACCCGGCGCGACGCTCGACCGCGATCGTCGCGACCGGTTCACCGCCCTGCTCGTGCGCGTCCTCGTAGCGCAGCGCCGCACCCATGCGCACGAGCGCACGGAAGGCGCCGGCGCGACCGGGATTCACGCCGACCCCCTCGATCGCGAGACTGTCACCGGCCCCGATCGCGACGAGGCCCGCGAGGAAAGCGGCGCTCGACGCATCACCGGGCACGCTGCCATCGAGCGCATCGAGGCGCGCCGCGGGCAACAGCGTCACCACCAGCCCCTCGGTGCGGACGTCGACCCCGCGGGCCCGCAGCATGCGTTCGCTGTGGTCACGGGTCGCGGCCGGCTCATGCACCTCGACCGGCACGTCAGCGACAAGCCCCGCGAGCAGGATCGCACTCTTCACCTGCGCACTCGCGATTTCGGCGTGCCACGTCACGCCTCGCAGCGGCGCGCCGCGGACGGTCATCGGGAGGCCGCCATGCGTCGGCAGCTCCACCATCGCGCCCATCGCCTCGAGCGGCGCCGCGACGCGGCGCATCGGGCGGGCGCTGAGACTCGCATCCCCGACGAAGCGCGCGGTCACGCCGGCGCCGGCGACGACGCCGGCCATGAGCCTCGTCGTCGTGCCGCTGTTGCCGCAGTCGAGCTCGACGCGGGGCGGTGCCAACCCGCGCAGGCCGACGCCGTCGATCGCGACCTCGTCCGCATCGAGCGACGGGATGTCCACGCCGAGCGCGCGCAGCACCGCGGCGGTCGACCGGACGTCCGCCGAGCGCAAGAGGCCTCGCACCCGTGACCGGCCGCGCCCGAGGGCGGCGAGCATCAGGGCGCGGTGGGAGATCGACTTGTCTCCCGGGACGCGCATCAGCGGAGCCACGCCTCCAGCGCCGTCGCGAGATCGGTGCGCGCGTCGCGGTACTTCACGATGACCGGCGTCTGCACCGACAGCCCCTGCTCGGCGGCGAAGCCGCCCTTCACGGCGCGCGCGCCGGGGACGACGACCGCGCCCGACGGGATCTCGAGCGGCTTCTCCGGCGATCCGCGGTGCACGACCTCGCGCACGAGGTCGAACACCGGCGTGCCGCGCGTGAGGATGACGCCGGCACCGAGCACCGCGCGCTCACGCACGATCGTCCCCTCATACACGCCGCAGTTCCCGCCGACGATCACGTCGTCCTCCAGCACGACCGGCGCGGCATTCACGGGCTCGAGCACGCCGCCGACCTGCGCCGCCGCGCTGAGGTGGACGCGTTCGCCGACCTGCGCGCAGCTCCCGACGAGCGCATGCGAGTCGATCATCGTGCCGCTCCCGACCCAGGCGCCGACGTTCACGAACATCGGGGGCATGCAGACGACGCCGGTCGCGAGGTACGCACCGCGCCGCACGGTCGAGCCACCCGGCACGACGCGCACGTTGTCCGCCGGGGCGAAGCGACGCGTCGGATAGGTGTGCTTGTCGACGAACGTGAACGGCGTCTCGCCGGCCGGGAACTGCGCGAGCCGCCCGACGCGGAAGCCGAGCAGGATGCCGCGCTTCACCCACGGGACGGCGCGCCAGACGCCGTCGCCGCCGCGTTCGGCCGCGCGCACCGCCCCGGACTCGAGCGCGCCGAGCAGCTCGT
>CAYSAR010000203.1:0-4574 GCA_964428985.1 uncultured Gemmatimonadaceae bacterium
GATCGCGCGCGTGCGCGCGGCGGGCGCCGCCGTCGCCGGCAAGACGAACATGGACGAGCTCGCGATGGGGTCGTCAACCGAGAACAGCGCGTACGGGCCGAGCCGCAACCCGCACGATCGCTCGCGCGTGCCGGGGGGCTCCTCGGGCGGCTCGGCGGTCGCGGTCGCGGCGGGGATCGCGCCGATCGCGCTCGGATCGGAGACGGGCGGTTCGGTGCGCCAGCCGGCGGCGTTCTGCGGCGTCGTCGGCGTGAAGCCGACCTACGGTCGCATCTCGCGCTTCGGCCTCGTCGCGTTCGCGTCGTCGCTCGACGCGATCGGCATGTTCGGGCGCACGGTCGACGACGCCGCGCTCGTGACCGAGGTGATCGCGGGGCGCGATCCGCACGACGCGACGTCGGCCGATGTGCCCGTGCCGTCGCTCCGGACCGCGCCAGGGCGGCTCGACGGACTCGTCGTCGGCGTGCCGAAGGAGTACTTCCCGCCATCGCTGCCGGTCGCCATGCGCGCGCGATGCGACCGCGCGCTCGACGCCCTGCGTGCGCGCGGCGCGACCGTCCGCGACGTCTCGCTCCCGCACACCGAGGCGGCGATCCCGACCTACTACATCATCGCGCCCGCCGAGGCCTCGGCGAACCTCGCGCGCTTCGACGGCGTGCGGTACGGCTTGCGCGTCGACGCACCGGGCGTGCAAGCGCTGATGGAAGGGACGCGCGCGCAGGGTTTCGGCGCCGAGGTCACGCGTCGCATCCTGCTCGGCACCTACGTGCTCTCCGCCGGCTTCTACGACGCGTACTACCGCAAGGCGATGGACGTGCGCGCGCTCATCGCGCGCGACTTCGCGCAGGTGTTCGCCTCGGGCGTCGACGTCCTCTTCTCGCCGACGACGCCGACGCCCGCCTTCACGATCGGCGCGATCTCCGATCCGTACGAGATGTACCTCTCGGACATCTTCACCGCGCCGGCCAACCTCGCCGGCGTCCCGGCCATGTCGGTGCCAATCGGCCGCGTGGACGGCCTGCCGGTCGGCGGGCAGCTCATCGCCGGTCACTTCGCCGAGGACGTGATGTTCCGTGCGGCGTACGCGCTCGAGGCGGAGCTCGGGGCGGAGGCGCATCGATGAGCACGACGACGATGCCGACCGGGTGGGAGATGATCGTTGGGCTCGAGGTGCATGTGCAGCTCGGCACGCGGACGAAGGCGTTCTGTGGCTGCTCCACCGAGTTCGGCGACCCGCCGAACCAGAACACGTGCCCCGTCTGTCTCGCGCTCCCGGGCGCGCTCCCGGTGCTCAACGAGCGCGCGGTCGAACTCGCCGTGCGCGCGGCGCTCGCCCTCGGCGCGACCGTCCGTCCGCGCTCGATCTTCGCGCGCAAGAACTATTTCTATCCCGATCTGCCGAAGGGCTACCAGATCTCGCAAGCCGAGTGGCCGCTCGCGACTGGTGGTCTCGTCGAGCTCGATGACGGCACGTCGCCGCGCATCACGCGCCTGCACATGGAAGAGGATGCCGGCAAGTCGGTGCACGATCGCTATCCGGGGATGACCGCGGTCGACCTCAACCGCAGTGGCGTGCCGCTCATCGAGATCGTCGGGGAACCGGACATCCGCTCGACGGCGCAGGCGGCCGCCTACCTCAAGGCGTTGCGCGAGATCCTCGTGCACGCCGGCGTTTCGGACTGCTCGATGGAGCGTGGGTCGTTGCGCGTCGACGCGAACGTCTCGGCGCGCCGCATCGGCGAGCCGACGTTTCGGCCGCGCACCGAGATCAAGAACGTCAACTCGTTCTCGAACGTCGAGCGCGCGCTCGCGCTGGAGTTCGCGCGCCATGTCGCGACGTACGAGCAGGGCGGGGCGATCCACCAGCAGACGATGCTGTTCGACGCGGTGCGGCAGGAGGTGCGCGCCGCGCGTTCGAAGGAAGGGAGCCACGACTATCGCTATTTCCCCGAGCCCGACCTCCCGCCGCTCGAGCTCGACGCGGCGTGGATCGAGCGCCAACGCGACGCGTTGCCGGAGTTGCCGGCGGCGCGGCGCGCCCGGTACGCGAGCGCGTTCGGCCTCGCGCCGGCCGACGTCGCCGCCCTCGCCGCCGATCCGGCGATCGCCGGCTACTTCGAGGCCGTCGCGCGCGATGCCGGCGACGCGAAGGCCGCGGCGAATTGGGTGCTGGGCGAGGTGCTCGCGGCGCTCAACGCGTCGGGTGGGACGATCGACGCCTTCGCCGTCGATGCGGCGCGGCTCGGCGCGCTCATCCGGCTCGTGCGCGGCGGCGACGTGAGCTCCACCGCCGCCAAGACCGTGTTCCAGGCGATGCTCACCGACGCCGCCGCCCCGCGCGAACTCGCCGAGCGCGCTGGCCTCCTCCAGGTCGGTGACGACGCCGCGCTCGAGCGGTGGATCGACGAGGTGTGGGCGGAACGCCCCGCGGAAGCCGGTCGCTTCGCGGCCGGCGAGCGGAAGCTGCAAGGCGTCCTCGTCGGGCTCGTCATGAAGAAGTCGAAGGGACGCGCGGATCCGAAGAAGGTGAACGACCTGCTGGCGCGCCGCGTGACGTAGCGCGCGCGCCATACGCCACGTCACGTGGCACTCATCGTGCATTGGTCGGCGGTGCAACGAACGCACTCCAGGGGAGACCATGCACACCGACCCACTGCCGGCCGCCCGTGACGGCGACGGCATCCTGATCGCGCCGGGACCGCGCTCGCGCCGCACCTTCCTCCGCTCGATGGCGCTCGGCGGCGCCGTCCTGCTCATGCCGGGCCTCGTGACGTCCTGCAGCAAGGACAAGGACGGCGGCCTGCCGTTCGAGCCCGGCGGCGGCGACGACGTCGACTTCGATCTCGGCACCGACACGGGCCTACTGCGGTTCGCGTACGCGGCCGAGCAGCTCCGTGCGGATTACTACCTCCACATCGTGCCGTTCCTCGACGACGGCGCGTACTCGGACCACGAGCAGTTCGTGCTGACCGACGTGAAGTACCATCACGTGCTCCAGCGCGAGGTGCTGCGCGCGTCGCTCGGCGCGAACGCGAACTTCACGCTCCAGTTCACGTACGGCGCGCTCGACTTCAGCAACCGCGCGGAGTTCCTCGCGACGGCGCGCTCGCTCGAGCTCATGGGCGTCGCGATGTACAACGGGCTCGCCCAGTACTTCACCGACCCGGCGAACCTCGTCGCGGCGGCGAAGATGGCGTCGGTGCAGGCTCGGCACGCGTCGGCCCTCGGCGCGATGATCGATCCCGCCGCGAACGCCTTCGCGCCGCTCACGTACGCCGACGTCGCCCGACCGGCGACGGCGGAGGCGGCGGTGCAGGCCTACGTGCTCGACGACCTGCGACTCGTGAACACGCCCGCGGAGTTCGCGCCCGGGCCCAATGGCAACGGCTGAGGAACGACGATGCGACTCCAACAGGCACCTTCCGACGTCCTTACGGCGCTCCAGCTCGCGCTCGACCTGAAGCGGCTCCAGGTGAGCCTCTATGCGCAGGGCATCGGCGCCGGCTTCGTCGACGCGCCCGACGCCGGCGCGATCAACACGATCCACGGACACGAGCAGGCGCACGTGTCAGCGCTCACCACGGCCCTCACGACCCGTGGCGGGACGCCGACGGCCGAGCCGGCGTGGGACTTCACGGCCGGCGGCGCACTGCCGGGCTTCGACTTCGGCGTGGGGCAGTATCCGACGTTCGTCGGCCTCGCGCAGGCGGTCGAGGATCTCGGCGTGCGCGCGCTCAAGGGACAGCTGACGGCGCTCATGGCGGACAAGGCGGCGCTCTCGCTCTTCATGAGCATCCACGCCGTCGAGGCGCAGCACGCGGCGCGCGTGCGGTCGATCCGCGCACAGAAGGGCTGGCCGACGCAGGCGTCGCGCGACACGCTCCCGGAGTTCCTGCAGCCGGTCTATTCCGGCGAGGAGCTCTCGGTGCAGGGCACGGTGGACGTGCCCGCGCTGCCGCTCTCGGCCACCAATGGTGGCGCGGACGCCGCAACGCAGGCATTCGACGAGCCGCTCAGCGGGGCGCAGGCCCGGGCCGTGCTCGACCTCTTCGTCGGCGCCGCGTAGCGCACGGACGGTCAGTCGCGGCGGCGCGCCCACCAGCGGCGCGCCGCCAGCTCGAGCCGGTCGAGCGTGCGCGCGAGCCGTGACGACTCGCGCGCGATCAGCAGGAAGCCGAGCGCGATCATGACGAGCCCCGGGCCCGGGGCGACGAGCGCGACCAGGCCGGCGATGATGAGCAGGACGCCTCCCGCGACGAAGGCGATGCGGACCGCCGCGTGTCGCCGCGCCCGCTGCTGTCGTTCGAACGTGAGGCAGAACCGTTCGCCGGGCGCGAGGTCCAGGAACTCGCGTGCGGCGCGTCGGGCGGAGGCGAACATACGGGTGATACCCTCGAGCGTCGCGGCGACGGCGGGGCGCCGGCGGGGCGCCGGCGGTCAGATCTTCGGGAGCGTCACCCCGACCTGCCCCTGGTACTTCCCCTTCTTGTCCTTGTACGAGACGAGGGGACCCTCATCGCCTTCGAAGAAGAGCACCTGCGCGATGCCCTCGTTCGCATAGATGCGCGCGGGGA
>CAYSAR010000204.1:0-4546 GCA_964428985.1 uncultured Gemmatimonadaceae bacterium
GGACGCCGGAGTTCCCCGACGTGGCCACCATCATCGGGCGCGAGCTGGCGATGGGTCGTCGCGATGCCGGCGCACGCGAAGAAGAGATCGGAATGCGGCAGCTGGTCGCCGACCTCCCGACGGGGCTCGCCGTTCCGCGGGCTCAGCACGAGCACCACGGAACGGTCAGGGGCGCAGACCTCGAGCCACCGCCCGCCGCCGTACGCCTGGTCCGACACGACGCCGAACCCGAGACGCTCGGTCCAGAACGCCTTCGCCGACTCCTGATCCTCCACCGGCACGACCACCTTGTACACGCCGTCGATCATGTCTTCCTCTGCGTTGGATGTGATGTCGTTGACGCGATGGCACGTTGCGGACAACGTCGAGGCGTGCACAGGACCATTCCCGGACCCGTGAAGGGCACCAATCCGGCGCTGCTGCTCCGCGTCTCGCGCCGCGACCGCACGCCGCTGCGCGTGCAGCTCGAGCGCGAACTGCGCCGGGCCGTGCAGTCGGGGCGACTCGCGCCGGGCGCGGCGCTGCCGGCGACGCGAGTCCTCGCCGCCGAGCTCGGCGTCTCACGCGGACTCGTCGTCGAGGCGTACGAGCAGTTGATCGCCGAGGGGTACCCCGTCGCGCGGCAGGGCGATGCGACGCGCGTCGCTCGACTCACGGGCGCCTCGTCCCTGATGGCGGCGCCCCCGCTCGAACCGACACCGGTCTTCCGGTACGACTTCCGGCCGGGCGTCCCTGATGCGTCACTCTTCCCCGCGCGCGCGTGGCAGCGGGCGCTGCTCGCCTCGCTCGCGAACTACCGCGCCGCGCTCGACTATCCATCCCCGCAGGGCATGCTCGAGGCACGTACGGCACTCGCGAGCTACCTGAACCGCTCGCGCGCGACCGCCGCGAAGGCATCGTCGATCGTGATGTGCACAGGCTTCGCCCAAGCCGCCCGGCTCGTCGCCGAGGCGCTCGCCGCACGCGGCGTGCGCCGCCTCGCGGTCGAGGATCCCGGCCATGCGGAGCAGTGCGCCGACATCCGCGCTGCCGGCCTCGCGCTCGTGCCGATCGCCGTCGACGCCGACGGGCTGCGCGTCGAGCGACTCGACGCCGCAGGCGTCGACGCGGTGCTCGTCACGCCGGCGCACCAGTACCCGACCGGCAGCGTCCTTGCACCGGAACGGCGCCTTGGCCTCCTCGAGTGGGCGCGTCGGGGGGATCGATGGGTGCTCGAGGACGACTACGATGCCGAGTACCGCTACGACCGCGAACCGGTCGCGGCGTTGCACGGGATGGCACCCGATCGCGTCATCTACTTCGGCTCGGCGAGCAAGATGCTCGCGCCCTCGCTGCGGCAAGGTTGGGTCGCGCTCCCCGATCCGTTGGTCGAGCGCGTCGTGCAGGCGAAGGTCTCCGCCGATCGTGGGTCACCGGTGCTCGAGCAACTCGCGCTCGCGAAGTTCCTCGAGGCCGGTGAGCTCGACCGGCACTTGCGTCGCACGCGTTCGATCTACCGCCAGCGCCGCGATCGACTCGTCGAGGAGTTGCATCGACGCATGCCGGAGCATCCGGTGCTCGGCATCGCGGCCGGCCTGCATCTCTTGCTCTCCCTCCCCGACGGCCTCGACGAGACCGCCGTCGTGCGCGCCGCCGAGGCACAGGGCATCCGCGTCTATCCTGCCTCCCCCTACCGCTTCACGACGGCAGCGCCACCCGCCCTGCTCCTCGGTTATGGCGCGCTCCCCGGGCCCGACATCCCCGCAGCCGTCCAGGCGCTCGCACACGTGATCGCGTCGACGTCGTCTTGATGTTCGTGGTCAGGGACCGGAGAAGCCGATACGAACGCCGCCGGGCGCCCGCACCGCCGCGATCGTGACGCCCGGCATCACGCGCGTGGGCGGGAGTTCCTCGCTCGCACCGGCGGCGAGCGCGCGGTCGAACGCCTCCTGCGCGTCTTCGACGTGGACCGAGAAGGTGCTGCCCGGCGGCTCATCCGGCGCGGTCGCGCGGATCCCACCGCCGCCCGACGACGAATAGGCGAACAGGTGATAGGAACCGACGCCCGGCAGTGCCATCTCCGGCTGGAACGTCCATCCGAACATCGACTCGCACCACGCCTTCGTCGCGTCGGGGTCGGTGCTCGCGAGTTCAGTGTGCGTGATCCAGCCGTAGAGGCCTGGCGTGGGCTCATGGGACGGCATCGAATCGCTCGTGCGGCGCTTGTCCGTCGTGTTCATGCGTCACCTCGTATGGTGGCTCGTGCGTGATGGAGTGTCGCGCTCACGCGGCCGCGATGACTTCGATCTCCAGCAGCCAGGCCGGGTCGAAGATGTCGGCGATGATCACGGTGAGCGACGGTTCGTGTCCGCCCAGCACGTCGCGTCGTACCGCCGCGTTCAGGTCGGCGTGCTCGCGCGAGGCGAGGAACGTCGTGACCTTCACGATGTTCGTGACCGTGAGGCCGGCGGCCGCGAGCTGCGCGCGGACGTTCGCCCACACCAGCCGCGCCTGCGACTCGAAATCGGGCGGCACGTCACCCGTCTTCGTCATCGGGATCTGGCCACTCACGAAGACGAGTCGGTCGTAGCCGCGGATCCCGATGGCTTGCGCGTATCCGCCGACCGCCGACGGTGCGGACGCCGCCTCGATGCGTTCGAGCTTCATCGCGCCGCTCCCGCCGCCGCCCAGAGATGCTGCGCCGCGTACGCGCGCCACGGCCGCCAGGTCTCTGAGCGTGCGCGCAGGCGCTCCGGCGAGTCGACGCCGGCGGCGCGCTGGAGCGTCGGGTCCGTCTCGGGGAAGGCATCGGGCCAGGCGAGCGCGCGCATCATGACATAGTCGGCCGCCCAGGCGGTCACGCCCGGCAAGCGCAGGAAGCGTGCGCGGAAGTCGCGAGGATCGGTCATCGTGGCCTCGTCGGTGAGCTCCGGGAGCTCGCCGTCTTGGATCGTTCGCGCGAGCGCGAGGACCTGATCGGCGGCGACCGGCGACAGGTCGCAGGCGCGCATGCGGCGCGGGTCGGCACGGACGATCGCCGCGGCCGTCAGCGGCAGGAACGTCGGCGCGTCCACGCGCTCATCCCCGGCGCCGTTCAGCCGTTCGGCGAACTCGCGCACGAGGCGCCCGCAGCGGATCGACACGCTGCGCGCGGTCGACTGGCGACCGACGAGTGCGCGCAAGGCGACCTCGAATCCCTGCATCGCCCCGGGCACGCGCAGCCCCGGTCGTCGCTCGACGAACGGGGCGAGTGTCGGGTCGCGCGCGAGGAGCGACGCGACGGCGGCCGGCTCGGCATCGAGATCGAAGACACGGCGCAGGCGCGCGAGCAGCGGCGCGAGCACGCGCACGAGGCTCGGCGAGACGACGACACGCAACGCGTCACGGTCGGGGGCGTGACGGACCTCGATCCGTCCCGCGTGCCCTCGCAACGCGACGACGCGGCGGTACGTCCCGCCCTCGTCGAGCGTGACCGACTCGACGCCCGGCAGCGCGCGCGCCGCGAGGTAGGCGAGCATCGACGGCCAGTCGTACGGCGGTCGATAGTCGAGCGTGAGCTCGATGTCGACGTCGCTCGTCACCGCGTCCGTGGACCCACTGCGGCGCCGGAGCTCACCCGGCGTCACGCGGTAGCGCTGCTGCACGAGCGCATTGAAGCGGCGCAGGCTCTGGAACCCACTCGCGTACGCGACCTGCGTGATCGAGAGTCGCGTCTCGGCGAGCAACTGCTTGGCGAGGAGGAGCCGATGCGTCTGTGCGAACTCGAGTGGCGAGACTCCGAACTCTCGAACGAGCGCGCGACGCACCTGTCGTTCGCTGACGCCGAGCTCCTGGGCGAGCGCCTGGACGCTGCGCCCGTTCAGCGCACCGGCCGCGATGCGACGCGCAGCCGTCCGCGCGAGCCGGCGCACGGCGTCGATCGACGAGCGACCCGGCGCGAGTTCGGGCCGGCACCGCAAGCACGGACGGAACCCCTCGCGCTCGGCCTCGACCTGCGTCGCGAAGAAGCGACGGTTGTGCGGGCTCGCGAGCCGCGACGGGCAGTGCGGCCGGCAGTAGATGCGCGTCGAACGGATCGCGACGAAGAAGAGACCGTCGAAGCGCCGGTCGCGCGCATCGACGGCGCGGTTGCACGCCGCGATATCGAGGAGGAAGGGATCCGGCGTCGGGTCTGCCATCCCCTGAATGATACGCCGCCGTGCGAGGGGCACGCGCCGGTTTCGGACCCGGTGTGCGCGCCGCTACCGCTCCGTACTTGCGAGCCCCGCCCGCACCTTCTCCAGCAACTCGACGAGCTGCGCCTGCTCCTTCACGTCGGGGAGTCCCGTCGTGATCAGGTCCGACCGCGCGATCAGCGTCGCGTCGATCTCATCGAGCAGCGCGAGGCCCTTCGCCGTGATGCGGCACTTCACGGTGCGCCGGTCGCGCGCGGTGCGGTCGCGGCGCACGTGTCCCGCCTGTTCGAGCTTGTCGATCAACCGCGTGATGCCCGGCGCCTCCTCGATCAGCCGGTCGCGCACGGCGAGCGTCGGGAGCCCTTCCTCCCCCGCCCCGCGCAGGATGCGCA
>CAYSAR010000205.1:0-4540 GCA_964428985.1 uncultured Gemmatimonadaceae bacterium
TCGCCTCGCGCTCGCGCGCCGGATGACGCTCGCGCGCGGTCGGGATCTCTTCCTCCTCGCCGGGTCGCTCGCCGTCGGCCGAGGCGGCCTGCTTGAGCGCGGCGGCGGCGATGTCGAGCACGTCGAACTCCCCCGCGAGCTCGGTCGCCGCGGCGCGGAACGCCTCGAGCCCCCCCTCGGCGATGACGCCGCGCAACGTCGTCAGCGCCGCGCCGAGCCGGCGCTCGCGCAGGTCGGCGACCGACGGCACCGCCGCGATCTCGATCGGCTGCCCGGTCGCGCGCTCGAAGTTGCGCAGCATGCGCTGCTCGCGCGGCTCGGCGAGCGTGATCGCGACGCCCTCGCGACCGGCGCGCCCGGTGCGCCCGATGCGGTGCACGTACGCTTCAGTCGCCGACGGCACGTCGTAGTTCACCACGTGCGAGAGATGCTGCACGTCGAGCCCGCGCGCCGCGACATCGGTCGCGATGAGCAGCTCGGCGGAGTTCGCGCGGAACTTCCGCATGACGCGGTCGCGCTGGTCCTGCGACAACCCGCCATGCAGGGCCTGCGCGCGATAGCCGCGCGCGTTCAGCGTCTCGGTCAGGTCGTCGACCTCGGTGCGCGTGCGGCAGAAGACGATCGCGCTCGCCGGCTGTTCGACGTCGAGGATGCGACCGAGCGCCGCGAGCTTGTGGGCGCGCGCGACGACGTACGCGACCTGGCGCACCTTCGCCGGCTTCCCCGCCTTCGGGACGTCGCGATCGATGCGGATGACCTCGGGATCGCGCAGGTGTGCCGCACCGATCGCGGCGATGCGGGGCGCGAGCGTCGCCGAGAAGAGCGCGACCTGCTTCCCCTCCGGCGTCTCGGCGAGGATCGCCTCGAGGTCCTCGGCGAAACCCATGTCCAGCATCTCTTCGGCCTCATCGAGCACGACGGTGCGGACCGAGGCGAGATGCAGCGTGCGCCGGCGGATGTGGTCGAGCGCGCGCCCAGGCGTCGCGATGACGACGTCGACGCCGCGTTTGAGCGAACGGATCTGCGACTCCATCGACGCGCCGCCGTAGATCGGGACGGCGACGGCACCGATCGCCTTGCCGTAGCGGTGGATCGCCTCCGAGACTTGCATCGCGAGTTCGCGCGTCGGCACGAGCACGAGGGCGGCCGTGCGCTGCTTCGGCGGCGCGTCCGGCGCGAGGCGGTGCAGCAGCGGCAGCGCGAACGCGGCGGTCTTGCCCGTGCCCGTCGCCGCCTGCGCCATCGCGTCGCGGCCCGCGAGCAGCACGGGGATCGCCGCACGCTGGATTGGCGTCGGTTCCTCGTAGCCGAGAGCGATGAGTGCATCGAGCACGCGGGCATCGAGGCCGAGCGACGCGAAGCCGGTGGTCGCCTCGTCGGCGCCGGGGCGGGGGGACATGCGTGAATCTACCCCGCCGGCACCGGCGCGCCGGTCGTCACCCCGCGCGCGGGAGTTCGCGCAGCTCCCGGAAGCCGATCATGCGCCCGCGCTCCTCGTCCCAGAGCGCGAGACGCAGCGTGCGGAACGCGCTCGACAGCGTCAGCACCGGCGCCGCGTGGAAGATCTCGTTCTCCTCATGGGCCGTCTTGAGCCGGTAGTTCGGGATCTTCGGCCCGAGGTGATGCACGTGATGCAGTCCGATGTGCCCGGTGAACCAGTTCAGCAGACCGGGCATGCGCAGGTGCGAACTGCCGGTGATCGCGGCGGTCGCGTAGTCCCACTCCTTGCCGCGCTCCCAGTACGCCTCCTCGAACTGATGCTGCACATAGAAGAGCCAGATCCCGCCCGCCGCCGCGAGATAGTACGCCGGCAGGTAGAGCAGCAGCACCGAGCGCCATCCGAACGCGAGCCCGGCAATGAGCACGAGCGCGACGAGCGCGACGTTCGTGAGCCAGATGCTCCACTGCTGCTGCTTTCCCGACGCGGGTCCGGGCAGGCGGAAGCGCTGGACCAGGATCATGTGGAGCGGACCGATGCCGAACATCACGAACGGATGGCGGTAGAGCCGGTACTTGAACCGGCCGAACGCGGACAGCGCGTGGTACTCGCTGACCGTCAGCGTCGTGACGTCGCCGTACCCGCGCCGGTCGAGGTCGCCCGACGACGCATGGTGCAGCGCATGCTCGCGCCGCCACTGGTTGAACGGCGTGAACGTGAGCACGCCCGTGATGAATCCGATCGCATCGTTCACGCGCGGCCAGGGAAGGAACGAGCCATGCGCGCAGTCGTGCATGATCACGAACGTGCGGATCAGCAAGCCGGCGAGCGGCACGATGAGCAAGGCCGTCGCCCAAGGCGCACGTGACATGAGCCAGTAACCGAGCACCAGGCCACCGATCAACAGCGTCAACGTGACAATGACCTGCCGCAGCGAGCGCAGGACGTCGGGACCGGTGTAGCGCGACACGACGCGGCGCCACTCAAAGGCATTGAAAGGCTGTGTCGGCGAACCGGGAGCGCTGGTCGACATCGATGACGGAGGGTCGAGGGATCTCAGTTGATGCTGACGAGCACGACGTTGAAGACCAGGATCGAGTTCGCCGGGATGGGGCCGTTGCTTCGATCGCCGTAGCTGAGGTGGGGCGGGATGATCAGCTGCCGCTGGCCACCGACGCGCATCCCACGAAGCCCTTCGTCGAAGCCATCAATCGCTTCGCCGGCGCCGAGCGTCGGCGAGAACTCGCCGGACTCGATCAGCTGACCTGTCCGCAGGTAAAGCGAGTAAGTGGTCGTGACGGCAACATTCCCCGTCGGCAGGACCTCGGCGCCGGCCCCAACGAGTACGTCGCGAAAGTACAGACCGCTCGCCGTCTTCGTGGACGCCTCGAGATCGACGCCCAGTGATTCATCGAAGACCGTGTCCTCAATCTTCGGGACGAACGGCGAGTCATCGAGGCAGCCGACGTGCAGGACGGCAACGAGGGCGAGCAGCGAAGCGCGAAGTGCGCGTGCCATAAGGAGTTGTCTGGGCGAGTAATCTGCTAAGCGGACGTCCCAAGATACCGACTTCGTCGGCCGGACGAATGGACCCTCTTGACAGAATCAATCTACACTTGTAGTTCTACACGTGTAGAACAACTCGGAGACCGAATGGCGGAACAGCTCGAGCTCACGGAACTGCAGGTCGCGATCATGCGCGTGCTCTGGGAACGCGGCGAAGCGTCGGTCGCCGACGTGTGGGAGGCGCTCCAGCCGGAACGCGGGCTCGCGCAGACGACCGTCGCGACACTCCTCTCGCGCCTCGAGCGTCGTGGGGTCGTCGCGCGGCGCGCCGAGCATCGCTCATTCGTGTATCGCGCCGCGGTGAGCGAAGCCGAGGTGCGCCAATCGATGGTCGGTGGACTCACCGAGCGCATGTTCGCCGGCGATGTCACCGCCCTCGTGAACCACCTGCTCACTCGCCACGAGATCGCCCCGGGCGACCTCGCACGGCTGCGCGAGATGATCGACGCGGCGGAGCACCACGCTGACTCGGAGGAACGCTGATGCCGTCCCAGATGCAGGCCCTCGCGGCGTGGCTGATGACCTACGCCTTGCACTCCACGCTGCTGCTCGGCGCCGCGTGGCTCATCGTGCGCTCGCGCCGTGTCTCTCCCGCCGCCGCGGACATCACGTGGAAGATCGCGCTCGTCGGCGGACTGATCACGGCGACGGCGCAGGGCGTCCTCGCGGTCCGTCCGACGGGAAGCTTCGCGTTCACGCCGCCCGCCGCGTCGACGGGGTCGACGCACGCGCCGGCGAACGATCCGGACCTCATCACGATCGAAGCGGACATCACGTCTGGCGCGGCGGTCTCGCGGGCGCCGGTCACCGGCGACGCTGCGCCGCCCGCCGAAGGCGTCGCGCCCGGCCCGACCACGCGCCTCCCGTCGCTACCGGCGCTCCTCGCGACGGCATGGCTGGCCGTCGCCGCGATCCTCGTCGGCGGCTACGCGGCCCGCCGACTCGTCCTCGTCGGCCGGCTTGGCGATCGCCGGCTCGTTGGCGACGAGCGCGTGACCGACCTGCTCGACACGTTGCGGCTCGAGACCGGCGTCGCGACGCCGATCCGCCTCACGACCTCCCGCTCGATTTCATCGCCGGTGGCGCTCGATGGCGAGATCTGCCTGCCGACCGCCGTCGTCGAGGAACTGGAGCCCGACCAGCAGCGCGCGATGCTCGCGCACGAGCTCGCGCACATCGTGCGGCGCGACCCAATGTGGCTCGTCGCCGCGTGCGTGGTCGAACGCGCGTTCTTCTTCCAGCCGCTCAACCGCCTGGCGCGCCGCGGCATCCAGGTCTCGGCCGAGTATCTCGCCGATGAGTGGGCAGCGCGACGGACCGGCGGCGTGCCGCTCGCACGTGCGCTCGTGAAGGTCGCCGAGTGGATACAGGCGTCGCCGCTCGGCGTGCCGGTCGCCGGGTTCGCCGAGGAGCGCTCGCAGCTGACCGTGCGTGTCTCCCGCCTGCTCGACCGCACCGCGTGGGCGACCTCGCGTTCTCGGTGGGCCGCGGGTCCGAACGCCGCCGCGATGCTCGTCCTGACGACGGCGTTCGCGC
>CAYSAR010000206.1:0-4484 GCA_964428985.1 uncultured Gemmatimonadaceae bacterium
TGCCCGACCGCGCCTAGGCGCGGCGCCGCATCGGCCAACCGGTCGATGGCGAACTGCTCGCGCTCTTCCCGGGGAGCCGCGCGCAGGAGATCCGTCGGCACCTGCGTGACTTCGTCGCCGTCGCGCGCGAGCTCGAGGTGCGCCGGCCCGGCCTGCGGACCGTGCTCAGTGTCGCGCCGACGATCGACCTGCGCGCCGGGGACGTGCCGTACCCGCTCGTGCGCTCGGCGTCGTTCGACGTGCTGCGCGCGGCCGACGTCGCGCTCTGCAAGAGCGGCACGACGACGCTCGAGGCGGCCGTCGCCGGCTGCCCGTGCGCGATCGTCTATCGCACGAGCGCCATCTCGTATGCGATCGCGCGGCGACTCGTGCGGATCCCGCACATCGGCTTGCTCAACATCGTCGCCGGGCGCGAGGTCGCGCCGGAGTTCGTGCAGGACGCGTTCCGGCCGGCACCGGTCGCCGACGCGCTCGCGCCGCTGTTCGATCCTGCGAGTCCCGAGCGCCTCGCGATGGAGCGCGGGCTCGCCGACGTCCGCGCGAGGCTCGGCGAACCCGGTGCCTCGGCCCGCGTCGCGGCGATGGCGCTCGAGATGCTCGCATGAGTGACGAGGGGGCGGCGCGGCGCGCGCAGGCGCAGGAGCGCAAGGTGCGCTGGGTCGTGCGCCTCGCCGGTCCGCTCATCCGGGCGCTGGCGTCGACCTGGCGGTACGAGGAGGTGAACGACGCGCCCTGGCGCGCGCTGCGGACGTCGCGGCGCCCGTTCGTCTTCGCGCTCTGGCACGGACACCTGTTGCCGCTCACGTGGCGCCGCCGTGGCGAGGGCATCACGGTCATGATCAGCGAGCACCGCGACGGTGAGATGATCGCGCGCCTCGTCGAGTCGTGGGGCTATCGCACGGTGCGTGGGTCGAGTTCGCGGGGGGCGGGTCGCGCCTTGCTCGGGATGGTGCGCGAGATCGCGTCGGGCAAGGAGTTCGCGATCACGCCCGACGGACCGCGCGGGCCGGCAGGCGCGGTGCAGCCCGGCGTGCTCATGGCGTCGCAGCGGGCGTCGGCGCCGATCGTCACGATCCGCGCCGACGTCTCGCGCGCGTGGCGCCTCAAGAGCTGGGATCGGTTCATCGTGCCCAAGCCCTTCGCGAAGGTCCGCGTGACGTACGGGGACCCGTGGGTGGCGACGGCGACCGACGATGCCGCCGGCGACGCGCTCGCGTCACGACTGGGTCCGGCGTTGCCGGGCGGATCGCCGTGAGGCACGCGATCACGCGGGCGTGGGATGCGGATGGGGCCGGCGCGGCGCTGCTCGCGCCGCTCTCGTGGCTCTTCGGATTCGGCGTGGCGGCGCGCAATGCGGCGTATGACCGCGGATTCCTTCGCTCGCATGCCCTCGGCCTCCCGGCCGTGAGCATCGGCAACCTGTCCGTCGGCGGGACCGGCAAGACGCCGGTCGCGGCGTGGGTCGCGCGGTGGTTCAGCGAGCGCGGCATCCGGCCAGCGATCCTGCTGCGCGGCTACGGCGACGACGAGCCGTTGGTCCACGCCGAACTCGCCCCGGGCGCGATCGTCGTCGCCGATGCCGATCGCGTCGCCGGCGCGACGCGCGCGAAGGCGCAGGGCGCGCACGTGCTCGTGCTCGACGACGCGTTCCAGCATCGGCGCGCGCACCGCGACGTGGACGTCGTGATCGTCGCGGCGGAGCAGGGGCGGGCGCGTCGATTGCTTCCCGCCGGCCCGCTCCGCGAGCGCCGCTCCGCGCTCGCGCGTGCGCACGCGCTCGTCGTCACGCGCAAGTCGGCGAGCCGCGAGGATGCGGAAGCGGTCGCCCGAGCGTGGGCGCCGCCGTCCCGGGACGGGGCGTTCCCGACCGCGGTCGTCCACCTCGCGCCGCGATCGCTCCTGCGGGTCGCGACGTCGGCCCCCGCCGGTGAACGTCCGCTCGCGGAGCTTCAGGGCGAGCGTGTGGTCGCCGTGTCGGCGATCGGCGATCCGACGGCGTTCGAGGCGCAACTCCGGGCCGTCGGCGCGGAGGTCGAGCCGGCGCGATTCCCCGATCACCACGCGTTCACCGACGACGACGTGGCGCGGCTGGCGCGGCGCGCGGAGGGATCGGACGGCGTCGTCTGCACACTCAAGGACGCTGTCAAGCTGCGCTCGCGCTGGCCTGCCTTTGCCCCCCCGTTTTGGTATCTTTCACAGGCTGTGACGTGGGAGCGGGGCGAGGCGATCCTGACGGACCTGCTGAGCCGGCTCACCACGCCCGATACTCCCCGGTAGGCACCCACTATCCGACTCTTTCGCCGGCTGTCCCTCGGCCGGTTCCGTACCGCTGAACACCATGGCCGACCTGCGCCTCCCGACGAACCCGATCGTGCGGCCCGACAAGGACCGCTTCCTCAACGAGGAGAACCCTTTCGAGGCGATGATGTCGCGCTTCGACCGCGCCGCCGAGTTGCTCGACCTCGAGCCGGGCATCTACAAGGTGCTGCGCAGCGCCGAGAAGGAGATCACCGTGTCGATCCCGGTGATGATGGACAATGGCGAGGTCGAGGTCTTCACCGGCATTCGGGTGCTGCACAACACCTCGCGCGGTCCGGCGAAGGGCGGCATCCGCTTCGACATGAACGTGCACCTCGACGAGGTGAAGGCGCTCGCCGCGTGGATGACGTGGAAGTGCGCCGTGGTGAACATCCCGTTCGGGGGCGCGAAGGGTGGCGTCGTCTGCGACCCGCTCAAGATGTCGGTCGGCGAGCTCGAGCGCGTGACGCGCCGCTACACCGCGGGCATCATCCAGACGCTCGGCCCGGACAGCGACGTGCCGGCGCCCGACGTGAACACGAACGAGCGGGTCATGGCCTGGATCATGGACACGTACTCCATGCATGTCGGCCACACGGTGAACGCGGTCACGACCGGCAAGCCGGTCGAGATGGGTGGCTCGCTCGGCCGTCGCGAGGCGACCGGTCGCGGCGTCATGATCACGGCGCTCGAGGCGCTCGCGCACCTCAAGATGGACCCGAAGGGCGCGTCGGTCGCGGTGCAGGGCTTCGGCAACGTCGGTTCGATCGCGGCGAAGCTCCTCGCGCAACAGGGCTGCCGGATCGTCGCGATCAGCGACCGCACCGGCGGCTACCACAACCCGAAGGGCATCGATGTCGAGGACGCGATCAACCATGTGCGGCAGCACCGGTCGCTCGAGGGCTACGCCAAGGGCGAGGTGATCTCGAACGCGCAGCTGCTGGAACTCGAGGTGGACCTACTCGTGCCGGCGGCGCTCGAGAACGTCATCACGACGAAGAACGCGAAGAGCGTCAAGGCGAAGGTGATCTGCGAGGGCGCGAACGGGCCGACGACCGCCGGCGCCGATTCGATCCTCGACGAGAAGGGCGTCTTCGTCGTGCCGGACATCCTCGCGAACGCCGGCGGCGTGACCGTCTCCTACTTCGAGTGGGTGCAGAACCGCGGTGGCTACTACTGGACCGAGGACGTCGTCAACGAGCGGCTGCACCAGATCATGGTGAACAGCTTCAAGGACGTGCTGCGGCTCTCGCAACAGCACAAGGTGAACATGCGCACGGCGGCCTACATGGTGGCGATCAGCCGCGTCGCGACGGTACACCGGCTGCGGGGCATCTATGCGTGATTGCGACTGCTCCCGCGCGGTCGCGCGGCGGGGGCGGCGCTGAAGGTCTGGGTGGCCGCCGTGGGGAAGCCGCGTGATGCGGCGCTCGCGGCGGCCATCCGCGATTACGAGACGCGGGCGGCGCGGTACTGGCCGCTCGAGGTGATCGAGGTGAAGGAAGAGCCCGGGCGGGGCCTGCCGGGCGAGCAGGTGATGCGGAAGGAAGGCGCGCGGTTGCTGGAGCGGATGCCGGCCGGCGCGCGCCTCGTGCTGTGCGATCCGGGCGGCGAGGCACTCACGTCGGACGCGTTCGCGCGCTTCCTCCAGGCGCAGCGCGAGGCCGCGCAGGACGTCGTGTTCGTGGTCGGTGGGGCACACGGCATCGGCGACGTAGTGCGGGAGCGGCCACATCGCCGGCTCGCGCTCGCCCCGTGGACGCTGCCGCACGAACTCGCGCGCCTCGTGCTCGCCGAACAGTTGTACCGGGCCGGCACCATCGGCCGCGGAGAACCCTACCACAAGTGATGCCCACGGTGAGTCCCGTTTGCGATCGATGTCCTCGGCCGGCTGCTGACGCCCCTCTCGCCCTGGCCGCCGGAGCGCGTCCATGAGCGCTCCGCGCGTCGTCACCGAGCAACTGGGCGGGGGAGCGCTCTCGCGCGGCATCCAAGACGGACTCGTCCCGGATGAGTGGTATCTGCCACGCCCGCAGGGCGCATCGGGGTGGCGCTCCCGCGCCGAGGCCGTGCGACGGGAGTTCACGGGGTCGCGTTGGCTCGCCTGCCTTCGACCGGCGTTCGATCCCTCGGGCGCCGCCGCCGAGCGCCTCGATCGCGTCGCCGCGGCCGACGGCATCATCGTC